>JALYZW010000218.1 GCA_030945725.1 Verrucomicrobiota bacterium
GAAATCGACACCGGCGATCCGGTTGCGCATGAGCCAGGCTCTGATCACTCGGCGCTGCAGTGCGGTCGCTTGCAGCCGCAGCGCGGCCACCGAGAGCTCGTCACCGCCCGCGCCATTATCCAGGACGATTTCGGCGAGCCATTCTTCGTCCGCAGCCAGTAGCTCCGCCGCGCGGTGGATGCTTTTGCGCACATCCCGCCCGAATTGGCGCTCGATGTACGGAAGCACGCGATGCCGAATCCGATTGCGCATGTGGGCCGTATCCGCATTGGTCGCATCGTCGCGAAATTTCAGTGCGTGAACTCTGGCGTATTCATCGATCGCGCGCCGGTGCGTTTGCAGAAGCGGCCGCACGATCGTGAGCGTCACACCGTTGACCTTGCGCTGCGATGCCGGGCGCATGTTTGCGAGGCCGGTCGCCCCGCTTCCGCGGAATAGATTCAGCAGTGTCGTTTCCACCAAATCGTCGGCGTGCTGGCCAAGAAAAACGGTCGGACAACGGCGCTTCCGTGCGACCGCAGCGAAGAATTCATAACGCGCGCATCGACCGGCGGTTTCGACCGACATTCTTTCTGCCTCGGCCAAGGCCACCACGTCCACGCGGCGTTCTTCAAAAGGGAGTTCGGCCTGTTTCGCGAGCCGCGCGACCAATCGGGCATCGGCGGTGGCGGCGGCTCCGCGTAGACCGTGATTGAGATGGCAAACGATGAGCCGCCGGTACCCCTCGGCGAGGAGGGCGTGAAGAAGTCCGACCGAATCGCGGCCCCCGGAAACGCCAATCAAATAGCGCGCGGACGGCGGAAAGCGTCGGAGCGTCTCCAGATGAAGAATGTCAGAGGACACGGGCAGAGCCTACGACATCCCTCGGGGGAGCGGCGAGCCCTCGTATGATGTTGGAAATGAACTCGGTTTGACAATGAATGAACGTTCATTCATTGTCGCCTTCGCCAATGCCCGCCACGAAAACAGATCCCGCCATCGATCGGCGTCGTCAGATCCTGCGCGCGGCCATGGTCTGTTTCGCAAAGTGCGGCTTTCACGAGGCCAGCATGCAGAATATTAGCGATGAAGCCGGCATTAGCGTGGGCCTGATTTACCGTTATTTCGCCAGTAAAGAGGCGGTCATCTCCGCGATCACCGAAGAGCATAAAAGCGACATCGCGGAACTACTCGAGCGCGCCCGGCTCGCGCCGACCCTGCGCGATTCGCTCGAGATCATTTTCACCGCGCACTGCTGTGAGGATGCACCGCAAATTCACTCAGCCTTCGTGGTCGATCTTTTCGCGGAGGCAGGGCGCAACCCGGCAATCGCGGATCTCGTGCGCGGCGTTGTGGAGACTATGCGCAGTGGAGTCATCGACTTGATCGCGGCCGATCCGGAGTGGCAGCGGGGCGCGCAAAGTCTGTCGCCGGGGGAAATGGCCGAACTCCTTTTCGCCGTCGCTCGGGGGATGATGATGCGTGACGTGATCGAAGATTCCGCAAGCGCTCCGGCTGCGCGTCGCGATCGTCAACTCGCCGTCGTCCGCAATCTCTGGCGACTCCTCTTCCAACATGCAAACGAACCTGCTCTCGCGTAATCCCGTCAGCTCCGCGCCGCTCAACCCGCCTCCGCGCAAAAAGCGCGCACGAGGCGCAGTCTTCAAGGTGATCCTGGCGCTCGTCGCCGTGTTCCTCCTCGTCGGCGGAATCAAAGTCGCACAGATCATGACGTTGATCTCGACGGGCAAGAAAATGGTCCCGCCGCCGACCACAGTCACGAGCGTGCAGGTAAAGCAGGCGGACTGGCAGCCGATGCTGACCGCGATTGGTTCGGTTAATCCGGTGCAAGGCGCGATGATCAGCGCGGAGGTCGCCGGGACCGTGGCCGAGATCGGGTTTCAATCCGGCACGCCGGTCAAAAAAGGCGAGGTTCTGTTGAAGCTCGACGCCTCCGCGGAAGAGGCACAGCTGCGCGCCGCGCAGGCCGATGCAACGCTCGCGAAAAATGATCTCGATCGCGCACGGGACCTCGCCAATCGCAGGGTCATTTCGAAGGCGGAACTCGACACCGCGCAGGCACGATTCGATGGGAAAAAAGCAGCGGTCGAAAACGTCCAGTCAGTCATCGACAAAAAACAAATCCGCGCGCCATTCGATGGCGGAGCCGGCATTCGTGCCGTTAATCCGGGCCAGATGGTGAAGGTGGGCGACCCGCTCGTTTCGTTGCAATCGCTCGACCGCGTCTACGTCGATTTTTCGCTTCCGCAGCAACAGCTAAACGAGGTGAAGCCGGACCTGCCGGTAAAGCTGACCACGGACGCGCTGCCGGGCCGGGAGTTCGAAGGAAAGTTGACCGCCGTCAACTCCGCGATCGATCCTTCCACGCGCAGCGTTTCGCTTCAGGCAACGCTCGACAATCCGGACCACCTGCTGCGCGCGGGGATGTTCGCGCGCGTCAGCGTTCTCCTGCCGCAGACGAAGCCGACTCTTTACATTCCCGCGACCGCCGTCTCGTACGCGCCCTTTGGGAATTCCGTCTTCGTGATCGAGAAAAAACACGATGACAAGACGGGGAAAGACGCGCTCCTGTTGCGCCAGCAATTCATCCGCACCGGCGAGACGCGCGGCGATTTCGTCGCGGTCACGAATGGCTTGAAGGTCGGCGACGAAATCGTCAGCACCGGCGTCTTCAAACTCCGAAATGGAATGGACATCGTAGTCGACAACAAACTCGCGCCTCACGCGGAGATGGCACCGAAACCGCCGGACACATGAAAACTTTTACGGACCTTTTCATTCGGCGGCCGGTCCTCGCGCTCGTCGTCAGCCTGATCATCGTCATCGCCGGCGTCCAGGCGATGACGTCGCTCAACGTGCGGCAATATCCGAAGAGCGATATCGCATCGGTCACCGTCTCGACCGTTTATATCGGCGCAAGCGCGGAGCTCGTGCGCGGGTTCATCACCACGCCGCTCGAGCGCGCGATCGCGGCGGCTGACGGCATCGATTACATCCAATCGACCAGCTCGCAAAACAGCTCCACGATCACGGCGCGGCTGAAGCTGAATTACGATTCGAACAAAGCGCTTTCGGAGATCAGCTCGAAGGTCAATCAGGTCCGCGGCGATCTGCCGCCGGAAGCGGAGTTGCCGGTGATTAACATCGAGTCCGCCGACTCGCGCTTCGCGTCGGCGTATCTGAGTTTCACCTCGGACATTCTGCAGGCGAACGAGATCACTGATTACCTCAACCGCGTCGTCCAGCCGCGGCTGACCGCGATCGCCGGCGTACAGCGCGCCGACATCCTGGGCGGCCGCACTTTCGCAATGCGCGTCTGGTTGAAACCGGAACAGATGGCGGCCCTGAACATCAGCCCGGCGCAGGTCCGAAAAGCGCTCGGCGCGAACAATTATCTCTCCGCCGTCGGCACCACGAAAGGCGCGCTCGTGCAGGTAAACCTGACGGCCAACACCGATCTGCACACAGTCGAAGATTTCAAGAATCTCGTGGTGCGAGAGGAGAAGGGCACACTCGTTAGGCTGGGCGACATCGCCGATATTCAGCTCGGCGCGGAAGACTACAACACCGAGGTGCGGTTCTCCGGGCAGCGCGCCGTTTTCATGGGCATTTTCGTTCTGCCGAATGCCAACTCAATCGACGTCGTGAAACGCGTGCGCACCGAGATGGCGCAGATCCAACGCGAGCTGCCGACCGGCATGAAAGCGGTCATCGCCTACGACGGCACCGCCTACATCAACACCGCGATCACCGACGTGTTCCACACCCTCGCGGAAACTCTCGGGATCGTCTGCCTCGTGATTTTCCTCTTCCTCGGTTCCTGGCGGTCCACGCTGATTCCGATCATCGCGATTCCGATTTCACTCATCGGCGCGGTCTTCCTCATGCAGGTCTTCGGGTTCACCGTAAATCTGCTCACGTTGCTCGCGGTCGTGCTCTCGGTCGGTCTCGTAGTCGACGACGCAATCGTGGTGGTGGAGAACGTCGAGCGGCATCTGCGCGATGGCCTCACCCCGTTGAACGCTGCCCTCCTCGGCGCGCGCGAATTGGTCGGTCCGATCATCGCGATGACGATCACGCTCGCGGCGGTTTACATCCCGGTCGGAATCCAGGGCGGCCTCACGGGAACGCTGTTCCGCGAGTTCGCGTTCACGCTCGCCGGTGCGGTCACAATCTCAGGCATCGTCGCGCTCACGCTTTCACCGGTTATGACGGCGAAGCTCCTCCGCGCGGGCGATAGCGAGCACGGATTCGCGTCGAAAGTGAATCACACTTTTGACCGCGTGCGCGATTGGTACGGCCGCACTCTGGATGCCACATTGCAGGTCCGCCCCGCCGTCTACACCGCGTGGATCGGTCTTTCGATCCTCGCCGTTATCTTCCTGAAAATGTCGATGTCGGCGAAGGAACTCGCGCCGACCGAAGACCAGGGCGTCATCTTCGGCATCGTCGATGCACCGGCGAATGCCACCATCGAGCAAACTGCCAGCTATGCCGATGCGGCCGGGAAAATCTTTCGCGACTTCCCTCAAACCGACTTCGTTTTCCAACTCACTTTTCCGAGTAGCGGCTTCGGCGGAATGGTCCTGAAGCCGTGGGACCAACGCAAGGAAACCGCCTTCGAGTTGCTACCCCAAGTGCAGGCCAAACTCGGCACGATCCCAGGTATCCAGATGTTTCCGGTCATGCCGCCTGCGTTGCCCGGCGGCGGACAATTCCCGGTCGAATTCGTCCTCCTTTCCACCGAAGAGCCCGAGCGCATGCTTGAGTTTGCGAAGCAGCTCCAGACCAAGGCGATGGAGAGCAAGAGTTTCTATTTCCCGCCCATCATCGACACAAAGATCGACCAGCCCCAGGCCGAAATCGTGATC
>JALYZW010000222.1 GCA_030945725.1 Verrucomicrobiota bacterium
GTGTTGATGGAGCACGTCTACCCGGCGGACCCGCAAGCCGCGCCTCTCATGAAGCAAACCCTCGTCACCGGTCTCGAGATCAAGCTCGAGCGCGCGCATGATCTGTCCGTGGTCATCCATGCGGACCGCTTGCCGGATGGGCGGCTGTTGATCACGGCGATTCCGCTTCTCTACGGCACCTACACGGTCAGCCGCGGCACAGGAACATTTACTCTGGAGCCGCCGGCTGATCTCAATCTCGCAGCCGGCTGGCCGTTGTTCAAAGAACCGCTGCGGCGCGTGGCCGAGAAGCAGTTCGACGATTACCGATCCCGCGCGCTGCCGCGCACCGCGAGTGTGCCGATACCCGGCCTCGCGCCGGCCGGTCCGCCGCCACCCGCAGAAAATTCGTTGGTACGGGTGGAATCAGCAGCGGCCATCGCGCCGGTGCCGCCTCCGCCGCCGCCCGGGCCACCGGCCAAACCCACGCCGCTTCCGAAAGGCGGGAAAGTAGCCAAGAATCAGAAGCCAACCCCGGCCCCGCCCGCGCCGAGTCGTCCGCCAGTCGTCGCGCAAAACGCGCCGTCGGTCGCGCCGGCGCCGCCAAAAGTAGCCACCACTCCCGCTGCGAAGGCCACCGCGACTCCGGCCACCGTCGCCGCTGCCGCGCCGACGCCGTTGCCGACAGCTCCGCCTGTTTTGCCTGCACAGCCGGTCACCGGCGACGCGCTCGCTTCGACTGCGGGCGGTGCGACTTGGAAAACATTTCCGGCCGGGAAAATGCCCGCCGGCCGGCTGATCGCGACCTCCGATCTGCACGACGTCGCAGATCGCGGGCTCGCCGGCGAACGCGTTTACTTGAAGGGCCAGTTCGTGGTCAATTTTGCGGAAGCAAATCGCGCGGTCCTGCGTCCGAAGGCGCGCCTGACCGATACCGTGCTGCACCCGGGCGGCGGGGGGCAGCAATCCACGCGCGTAATCGTAGAATTTCCGGCGGGTTATAATCCGCCGGCGCCGGGCGCGGTGGTCACTCGTGACGAAGCGCGCCCGTACGAAATCACGGAAGTGCGCAAGCAGGCGGACGGTCAGCTCAACGTCTTCGTCCGCGAAATTATGCAGTGATCAACGCGACGCCGCGTTCGTTTCCAAGACGACCGTGTTGTTCTCGATCGCAAATCCGGTGACGCGGTATTCGCTCGCATACTGGTCAATGTAACTCGTGAGAGAGCGGCCGCCGACCAGCGCGTTCAGGGCGGATTCCGGGACATCCACTCCGCTGAGCGAAATTTTTTCCACCCGCATTTTTCGTGGATCGCGATCGGGCGACGCGTGCACTTGGAATTCGCCATTCAAAAATCGGCCGCGAAACGGCGCTTTGGTCAGCGGGATGCTCACCTGCACGTGGCCGACATTGTTCTCGATCGTGACGTAGGCTTTGCCGCGCGCCTTCCGATTCGCTGCGATCAACTGGTTCAAATCATCCGCGGTGAATAGGATCTGTGACGGCGTGGCGGAAGTTTGCGGCGCGCTCTGATCTGGCTCGGCGGGGCCTTCGCCGCGACTCGCCTTTGCAAACTCGTCCCATCGTTCCCGAACCTCTTGTTGTTGCTCGGGCGAAGTGGCGACTGCCGGAATCTCGCGCGGCTTATCGGACGTGATGACGTATCTCACCCCGACGTATCCGCCAATCGTGAAAGCAAGCACCAACAATAAAATCAACCCGATCAGGAAGAGGCAGCCTTTGCCCAAGCAGCCCATCCCGCGGCGTTGCGGAGGTGGTTCGATCACAGTGTTCGTCATTGGGTGGCGAGATGTTGCTGGGCTGCGATGAGCTTATCATACAAGCCACGCAAGCCGTCCGAAAGTGTTCTCGTTCCGGCGAGGATCGGCATGAAATTCGTATCGCCGTTCCAGCGTGGGACGATGTGGAGATGCAGGTGATCGGGTACGCCGGCCCCAGCGCATTCGCCGAGATTCAGGCCAACGTTGAATCCCTGCGCGTTCGTCACCGCGCGAAGAAGTGCCTGCGCGTGTCCGGCGAGATGCCAGAGCTCGAGTACCTCGTTGTCGCCTAACGAAGAGAAATCGGCGGTCTTCCGGTACGGAATCGCCATCAAATGTCCGACCGCATACGGATAGCGGTTCATCATCAGGAAGGCGTTCTTCCGCCGCGCGATCACGAGATGTGCGGCATCGTCGTTCGCCCGCGCGGCGTCCGACATGAAGTCGGGATTACGCTGCTTCTCGTCGAAATATTCGACGCGCCACGGGCACCAGAGTGTCTCGATTTGTGCCTTCGGAAATTCCATGTGCGCCTCGGATGGTGAAACTACGAACGCCGGGATTGTAGGGCAAGCGTTCCCGCTTGCCGGGCGCACGCCCCGGCAGCCAGGAATGGCTGCCCGACAATCGGCGCGCGTCTTTCGTGCGCGTGTGGGAATGTCGCGGCTCACCGCCGCGTGAGAAACACGTAACGGCGGTGGTGATTTCCGGCAGCGCCGGAGAAGCGGACCCTTCCTATGTCCGGAAGGGCCGCGCGAAGATCCGGGAGCGTTTCGTCGGGCGCGACGACGGCGTCGATCTCATGCGCACGCCAATGCGCCAACGCATCCGGCAGCTCCGTAAATTCGGTTTTGCGCAGATAGAGCAACATCCCCTCATCCTCGCCGCCGATCACATCGAGCCGCAGAGGCTGTGCGGCAAGCTGATCGCAGACCTCGTGCCCAAACACGGCGAACGCGTCGCGCTGTCGTCGGAATGCCGGCACAACTTTAGCAACCGTGTATCCACCGGTAACGAGACACGCGATGCACACGGCAATCGTCGCAAGTAAATCGGCACGTGAGGACGAGCGTGCGTCACTCCGTAGCGCAGCCCATTGCGCGGCCAGCAACAGGGCAAGCGGAGGAACGACCGGGAATATGCGATCCACTCGTTTCGAAGGGATAAACGACATCGCGAGAATCCCGCCCAGGCCCCACACGACGAGCCACGTTGTCTCGGGCGACAGCCGGCTCGATCTCCCGCCATTGCCATCGAGCGTCTTTCGGCGAATCAAGGCGCCGAAGACGACCAGCAAAATGCTCCACGGCGCGAACCGGTAGACGAGATGCGGAAGGTAGAAATAGATCGGCTGCGCGCGATGGGTGCCTTCAAATCGACCGCCGAATTCGCGAATGACGACGTGCTCGAGAAACTCTGGAACGGTGTGAATGCCGACAGCGACCCAGATCACGAAGACGAGAAACGAAACGAGCCACGGCCACGCCCCACACCAGGCGGAAATTTTCATCTCACTGCGTCGCCGGCGGTAGAATTCAAACGCCACCAGCCCCGGCAACAGAAACACGTAAATGATTGGCCCTTTGATCACCATCGCGGCGGTCAAGAGCGCGAAGTGCAGCCAGCGGTCGCGCGTTGACCACCGTTCGCCGGTCCGCAGCTTCTCCCAGATTTGCGCGCCGATCAGGAACGTGATCAAGGCCAGCGGCATGTCCGTGCGGACGAGCGTGGCGAGACGCGGGGCGAATAGATTCAGACTTACCGCAGCGAGCGCCAGCAGTGCGGCCGCGCGACCTTCGGCGCGAAAGGCGGCGCGGCCCACGAACCAGGTGAGGGCAAGCGCAGCCGCGAGGGACGGGAGACGCCACGCGATGTCCCACGACCGCGTGATGGTAAAGAGCGCGGCCGAAATCCAGCCGACGAGTGGCGGCTTGGTCGCGACCCACCCGTTCGGAGTGTGTTGGTAAAGCCAGTGGCCTTGTTGCACCATTTCGAGCGACGTGAAAGCCTGCTTCGCCTGGTCGTAATCTTCCAAATTCCACGGCAGATTTGTGGTGATGAAAGCCGCCGCCGCGATGAGACAAACGGCGGCCCAAACGCTGCGGCGATCGAGTGACGAACGAGCTTCCGATACGGCCATCGAATCTAATCGCGCCAGAGCACAGCTCGAACCGGCGCGCCGTCGCCGCCGGAGATTTTCAGCGGCAGCCCGGCGAACTGATAAACGCCGACATCTACGTTCGTTAGGTCAAGTGACTCAATGATCGCGATGTTTGCCGCGGCCAGCGCGCGATGGTTCGCCAGGTCCTTTGCGTCGATTGGGTCGACGGACGGCACATCAACGCCGAGCAGCTGCACGCGCTCTTCGCGCAACCACTCGACCGCATGGGCGGCAAGGACCGGGATCCAATCGGGAAAAACAGTCGAGTCGGGCCAGCAATTTGTCTTCAGCAGAACGCGCCCTGCTCCGGCGATCGCGGACTCATGCGACGCAAGGTCCGTCACCGTGATTTCCCGACGCGCGCCGGTGGCGAAGAGTTTCGAG
>JALYZW010000226.1 GCA_030945725.1 Verrucomicrobiota bacterium
CCCTCACCGCGCTCTGCGCCACCACTGCAATGACTCCATCGCTCGCCGCCGAACCGTTTGAAAATAGTGCTTCAAAACGTGAAAATGCGACATTTGCGCCACAGCGCCGTAGCACTCCGGCCGAATCGGCCGTTTTGGGGTGCTCCGAGATGCTTGGAAACCGGCTGAGGAAATGCCGTTTTTTACCTCTGAAAGGAGAGGGGGAGCGCACCCGTGAAGATTCGAACTTCAAACCTTCTGATCCGTAGTCAGATGCTCTATCCAGTTGAGCTACGGGTGCTGAGAGAGACCTAACTTGCGAAGGAAGGGCGCAGCGTCAACATCGATCGTCCCGAGCCCACTTGAGCGCCGGACGTTTGCTTCCATGTTCCGACGTGACCGTTTTCCTCGGCTGCGGATTCGCGGCAAAATACCGCGATGGTGGCGGGAATTTTTCGGTGCCGCTGCAATGGATGCTCGGGCTTCTTCGGCTGAAGCTCGACGCGGTTTGGCTGGAACTGTTACCAGCGAGCGGCGATCCGATCGTCGACGAGGCGAACATCCGAAGCTTCCAGCGCAGAATGCGCGAGCACGGAATCGCAGGCCGCTACTGTTTGCTTTTGCATCGGGGAACAGCAGACGCCCACGACCTCGCCGCGATGCGGTGCATCGGCATGTCGCGCCGCGAGCTCGAAGAGCGATTGCGCGGTCCGAATACGCTCTTGAATCTGAGCTACTCGCTCCATCCGCCGTTTCTCTTGCATTTCGAACGCCGGATTTTTTGCGACCTCGATCCGAGCGAAATTTTTTTCTGGATGACGAAGCTTGAGATGGGGCAATCGCATCACCACGAATTCTGGACCATCGGGCTGAATATCGGCGCGCCCGACTGCGAACTGCCTTTCTCACCACTGCGCTGGCAGACATTTTATCCGCTCGTCGATACGACCCTGATCCGCGCGCAGTCGCGCTCTGGCGCGCTCAAGTTGACCACCATCGGGCAATGGTATTGGGGCGGTGCGGTTGAAGTGAGCGGTGAATTTCCGGACCTCTCGAAGAAGTTCGCGTTTGAAAAATATCTCGAGCTGCCGCGACGCTGCCCCGCGGTGACTTTCGAATTGGCAATGAACATCAATGCCGATGATTCAGAGCGTATGCGACTTCGAGAGCACGGATGGCAGCTCGTCGATCCGCACCGCGTGGCGCGCACACCTTCGCTGTATCGTCGATATCTCGCTGGCGCGGATGGCGAGTTCACGGCAACCAAAGGCGTCGATGTCGCGTGGCGGACCGGCTGGGTGAGCGACCGTGCGGCGGCATTTCTCGCCACGGGCCGACCGGTGATCACTGAGGATACCGGAGCGGGGCGATACCTTCCGGAGGCGAGCGGTTTTCACTTCGTCCGTGGAATCGATCAGGCGCAAGCCGCAGTGGAGGCGGTCTTCGAGAACTGGCCGGCCGAGTCCGAAGCGGCGCGGGATTGTGCCGAAGAAATCTTCGATTCCGCGAGGAATCTTCGGAAGATTCTGGGGCTGTAGGCGGGCCCGGAGGGCGGAAAATCACCGCGCGATTCCCCGTTTGCAAAACACCTTGGCGGTGTTACTCGTGCGTTCATGGCTGACCTGATCAAAGCGGATGAGTTGAAAAACCGCCTGAAAAAGATCCCGGAATGGGAGCTCGAGAAGAAGCACATCGAGCGGACCTTTGAGTTCGACGATTTTTCGGAAGCGATCGACTTTGTGACCGGGGTCGCGGAAGTGGCGGAGGATGAGGAACACCATCCGGACATCGACATCCGCTACAACAAAGTGAGGCTGATGCTTTCGACCCACAGCAAAGGCGGCCTGACGGAGCTTGATTTCGGCCTGGCGGAGAGAATCGACACCCTCGCGGAGTAGGGGTTGCAAGAATCACCGATCTCGAACAGGCGCCGGATCGCCGCGGTCGTCCTTACCGTAATATTAGTCGTGCTGGTTTGGGCCTTCATCGAATACCGGACGCGGCCGCCAGCACCGGCCTCACTCCTCCCACCGGCGACTTCTCGCTGAATCATCGGCGCGCCGCTAGCCCTCGATCGGCCGGCTTTCGTCGGCATCGATAAACTGGAACATCGTCTCGATTTCCTCGCGATCGGCCATGCCGGCCTCAGCTTTTCGACGATTCAGTGTCGCCGTAATTTCATCGTTCCAGCCGCGCTTCCGCATGAATTCGTTCCAGACATAGATCTCGTTAGCCGACGGAGAAAATCCAGTTCGAAAGCACCAGTCGAGAATATCCTCGTCGCCTAAGCCGCGCTTCACCTGCTCCACGAGCGCGCCGTAGTCGACGCGCAGAAATAGAACGCACAATTCGTCGAACCCTCCACCGAGGTTCGGTTCATACTCACTGGGAAGATCGCCTCTTTCGTGCAGGCGAATCTTGTCGAGCATCCGGCCGAAATAGAACACGTCGCGCACCTTGGCGGCGGGACTGCGCAAGGGAAGATCGCTCATGCATCAGCTTCACGAAAGCGCCGCCGCGTTTCAACACGCGAGACAGACGAATGGAGAAACGATTCCCCGCTTGTCTGCGGGCAACGCCTGTCAGATCGTTCCGCCGGAATGGATCGCATCGTTGGGCTCGAGACGGAATACGGCTGCCTCGTCTCTGGCCCCGAGGGTCGCGGGGCAGGGGACGGCTGGCCGATGAAGGTAAAAAACTTTCTGTTCCGTAAAGCGGCGGCCGGCGCGATCGACTTGCATTACCGCGACTATGAGGAGCCGCCCGGCAATGGCGGTTTTTTGCTGAATGGCGGGCGTTTGTATCTCGACATGGGTCACATCGAGTATGCCTCGCCGGAGTGCCTCGATCTGCGCGACGCGGTGACCTATGACCTCGCCGGCGACCAGCTCCTGCATTGCGCGCTCACCGAGCTTGCCGCCGCCGACCGCGTCTCATTCATCAAGAACAATATCGATCACCAAACCGGCGCGACTTTCGGTTGCCACGAGAATTACCTCATGAAACGCGAGGCGCAATTCACGCCCGTCGTCCTCGGCACGCTGCTTTCCTTTCTCGCCACGCGGCAAATCTTCACCGGCGCCGGCCGGGTCGGGCAGGCGAACCCGCTCGCGTTCGATTTTGAAATGCCGCCGAGCGAGACGCCGGTCGAGTTCCAGATCAGCCAACGCGCCGACCACATCGTGAACGACATTTATCAGTGGGTGCAGTTTAACCGCGCCATCATCAATGCGCGCGATGAACCGCTCGCGGATTATCGGCGCTATCGGCGCCTCCATTTGCTGATCGGCGATTCCAACATGAGCCCGTTCGCCGCGGCCTTGAAGCTCGGGACGACCGCGTGCGTCCTGTCGTTGCTCGAAAAGGGTTGCCTTCCCCAGGATCTTGTCCTCGCCGATGCGGTGCAGGCGACGCGCGCGGTCTCGCGCGATGCGAGCCACGCCTGGCTGGTGGAACTCGACGACGGCCGCACGATGCCGGCCCTCGATGTGCAGCAGAAATTTCTCGACGCGGCCGACAAACATCTTCGCGGTCGCGAAGCTGAGACGGACTGGCTGCTCGAAAGCTGGAGTTACACGCTGGACGCGTTACGCGGTAACCCGGAGTCGCTGATCGGTGGGGTCGACTGGATTACAAAGAAGTGGCTGCTGGAAACGTTCATCGAAGCGGAAGGGGTCGGCTGGGACGATCCGTGGCTCGAGAGCATCGACCTGGAGTATCACAACATCGATCCCGCGAGGGGGCTGTTCTTCGGTGTCACCGGGGCGAAGCGGATCGGGGAATGGAACGACAGCGTTCGCCGGGAGTCCGCGACTGTTTGTCCTCCGACGAATACGCGCGCCGCCGGACGCGCAAAGGCTGTTGCGGCGTTGCAAAAAACGGAGCGGCCTTACGTGATCAATTGGGATTCCGTCGCGACCGACAACCACGCGTTCGTCGTCATGGGCGATCCGTTCGACACCTACGCCGACGAGGTCGCAGCTTTCATCGCCACGCTCAGCGCAGCGCCCGCCACCACGGAAGATTAAACGGCCGGGGAGGCCGGCTTCTCTACTCGAGACGTTGCAGAGAAGGCAGACCGTAATTCTGCTGTAGCGTCGCCGCCTCCGCCGCCACTTGCGCGGCATCCAGCTCGAGCTGCTTCGGATCTTCCACCGTTTCGATCTTGATGAAGCCGTCGATCGGGGCCTTCGTGGCCTCGGCGACATCAGCGAGCGATTTCACTTCTTTCCCATTTACTTTCGTGATCGTGAGGTAGGAAAATTCGTCATAGCCGATCGTCGTATTCGCCGGCAAGACCTGACTTAGCACGACGACACGGCGATTGCCGTCGGGAAAAAGTTCGCCTTGATATCGGTCCATGTAGACGAAACGCGGTGGCGCTTCCTTCTGCCAATTCGGTCCCCATTCCTTCAAATATTGCCGCGAAAGTTCCTCGAAGATGAGCCCACCCAACACGAGAAAGTTCGGCGGCTGATCGAGGTTGTAAGGCGGGATGACATAGTCCTTGGACGCTCGGTGCTCGAGCACCAGCGAGAGCTGCATCGGTTTACCGGCGCGCAAAATCTGGAGAGACACGGTGTCGCCGGCATAGCGGCGCGCCGTGATCAGGTTTGTGAATTCGAGCTTGCCGTAAAGCGGGTCGACGTAGTTGCCATTTTGATCGAGTTCGTCGTCGCCGATCTTCACGACGAGGTCTCCAACCTGCAGCCCGGCCTTCGCCGCCGGCATCTCGGGTTCCACGCTGGTCACATAAACGCCGCCTGCTTTTTCCGAGGCGCCGGCGAACCGGCGCAGCTGCGGATCGCGCGTCGGGAAAAAGCCAAAACCGGCGGACGGGAAACCTCGGTAGGCCTGTGTCTCCGCGTCCTTCATGAAGTGCGCGATGATCGGCGCGGGAATGGCGTCGAGCACTTGCGATCGCGGATCGAAGCGCAGGAGCAACGCAGCCAGTTTGTTATTCTTAACGAGCGGGACGGTGTAACTATTATCGCGGTACTGCATCGGGATGCTGATGCGGTAGGTGAGGAACTGCCCGACATCGATCGGGTAATGAGTCATCTGGACGGTGGTGACCAAACCTTCTGTCACGACGAGCGCGCCGGTCGACTCGAGCTGCCACGCGGCGAGCCGGTCGCCGACGACCGTATTCATCGCGAGTTCCAACGGAGTCAGGCCATCGAGGAATTTTTTATCCGCCGGTTCGAGGAGCGCGAGGTTCGCCTCGTAGTCGACGACCGTGACACTCGCCGCCGTTTTTTCGCCCGACTCGGCCCGTTCGAGCTCGACGAAATTCTGGTTGGAAACAAGATCCGCCGTCACCAGCACGCGTCCGCGCGGAAGCACCGCGCCGAGAGCGCGCTTTGAAAAAGGCGCCTTCTTTTGCCACGGGCGCACGTAATCGTAGGCCTGGCCGGTGACGTTCACGCGCACGAGCGAAAGCTCCTTCGGCTTCGTCGCGCTTTGGGCCGACGCGGCTGGCTTGGGATCAACCGCGAATGCTCTTGCGGCGCAGACAGTCAGCGTCACGACCCATAACAAGGAGCGAAATTTCATTACGGCTTCTTTGGGTCCGCGGCGGCACTCGCGATGCGCTGTTCTTCGAGATTCTGCTCCGCAATTACGTTATAGCGCGCTTTGATCCGCTCCCGCGCGGCTTCGACATCCTTGCGATCGAGCACCAGCGGCGGACCGTCACCAATCGTGCGGATGACGAATTGATCCGGTGTCTCAGCGAACGCCGCTGCAAGGTCATTGAGGGTGCGGATTTTCTTGCCATTTACCTCGTCCACGATGGTGCCGCGATACGGCGTCAGGTAGGTATTGATCGGGTCCGCGAGGATGTTCGTAAGGACGATCACTTCCGGGTGATCGAGATAGATTTCATCGGTCACGAAGAAATCAAAGAAGTGTCGCAACCGGAGGTCTGCCGGCTGATAGGCATCGATCAAATCGAGTGACAACGGCTGGAAAAGAAGACCCGCGTAAAGAACATAGCGGGCGCGGACATCGTAGGTATGACTCTGGATGAGATAGGGCCAGACAGTGTCGAGTTGGACGCTGACAGTGAGCGGTTCTTTGTCGCGCAGAATGTCGAGCTTCACTGAGTCCCCCTTGAATTTCCGCTCCACGACTTCCGGCATCTCCACGCGGTCGCCGTTCAGCTCGACAGATGAATCGCTCGCGATCGGGTGGTCGTCGATCGCGAGCAAGACATCGCCGGTCTTCACCGATTTCGCCGCTGCGCCGGCCGCCACCACGCTGCCGACGAGCACGCCGCGATCGTCATCTTTCAA
>JALYZW010000235.1 GCA_030945725.1 Verrucomicrobiota bacterium
GTGCAAACGCTGCGGTTATCCGTCGGCGATGTAAGATCTTCGGCATGCCTGCACCTGCTTTGATCGATGCCCACGTGCACATGGTCGGGAATGGGCGCGCCGGCTCCGGCGGCTGGCTGCGGTTGAGCGGGTGGCATCGCTGGCTGGCAGGATTCATGGTGCGGCAATTGGGGCTCTCCGAAGCGGCGCTCGAGGGCGACCTCGAATCAATCTACGCGGGACATTTGTTGAGATTAGTGCTGGAATCTTCGCTCGATCACGTCGTGCTTCTGGCGCACGAACGCGTGCACGATCCGGACGGGACGCCGCGGGACGATCTCGGCTCGATGTTTGTTCCCAATCATGTTGTTCTGGACCTTGCGCGGGCGAACTCGGAGTTCCTCGCCGGCGTCTCGATTCACCCGGCACGTCGTGATGCTCTCGATGAACTCGATCGCTGCGTCGCGAATGGCGCGGTGTTGATGAAGTGCCTCCCGAATTGTCAGAACATCGATCTCAGCGATCCACGTTATCGCCGATTCTGGGAACGCATGGCGGCGGCGAAGCTGCCGTTGCTCGCGCACACCGGCGGCGAGCACACCGTGCCGGTGATCGATGCGAAGCTCGCGGATCCGAAGCGACTGCGGCTTCCGCTCGAATGCGGCGTGACGGTGATCGCGGCACATTGCGCGACACGGAGCGGTCTTTTCGAGCGAGATTACTTTTCCGATTGGGTGAAATTGCTGCGCGAATTTCCGAACCTTTACGGCGATAGCAGCGCGATGGTTTCTTTAAATCGGTGCGGACACTTGCGCGATTGTCTCGCGCCCGAAATCGCCCCCCGCATCGTGCATGGAAGTGATTTTCCGGTGCCCGTCCTCGGTCACCGCCTCTGGCTGCAAGGCTGGATTGACCGCGAAACGTTCCGGCGCTGTCAGCGTATCAAAAACCCGCTGGAGCGCGACTGGCAGTTTAAGCAGGCGCTGGGTTTTCCCGTCGAGACGGCGTCGCGCGTGTCGGATCTCTTGCGGCTTTCGCGATGAAGGCGCCGATGATTTTTTCGAACGCGCGGATCGTCCTGGCAGACGGCGTTCGCGATGATCTGGAGGTCGTCGTCGAGCGCGGAGTGACCGCGGAGTTGCGCGAGCGATCGCGGGCGAACTCGATCGATTTGCGCGGGAACTATTTGTCGCCGGGGTTCATCGATTTGCACGTCCACGGCGCGGTCGGCCACGACACAATGGACGCCACGCCCGAAGCATTTCGAGCGATCTGTGATCATCACGCGACCGGGGGCACGACGTCGTTGCTCCTCACGACGGCGACCGCGCCACTGCCGGAAATCTGCGGCGTGCTTTCGCGCATCCGCGAGACGGTGAACGAAATACCCCAGATCGTAGGCGCGCATGTCGAAGGGCCATTTATCTCCCGGCAGCGCCCGGGGGCGCAACGCATCGAATTTATCCGTGATCCGGACCGCGCGGCCACGGAGCAACTTCTGGAATGTGCCGATGTCATCCGGCGGCTGACGCTCGCGCCCGAACTCCCAGGAGCGCTTGATCTGATCGACAATTTGCGCGGCGCACAGATCGCCATCAGCGGCGGGCATAGCGACGCCTGGGACGAGGATGCGCGTGCCGGATTCGAACACGGAATGCACCACGTCACGCACACGTTTAATTGCATGTCGTCGTCGCGCCGGCGGGCGCGCGAGCGCGTGGCGGGCTTGCTCGAGTTCGCCTTGAGCGAGCCGGAAATAATGTGCGAGCTGATCGCGGACGGCCACCACGTTTCGCCGACGCTGATGAAGATGCTGTATCGCGCGAAAGGCGCGGTCGGAATTTGTTTGGTCACGGACGCGACGGCCGGCGCCGGGTTGCCGGCAGGAACTCGCTTCCAGTTAGCCGGGAGAGAATGCGTTGTTGATGACGGCGTCTGTCTGCTCGCCGATGGAACGGCGCTCGCCGGAAGCGCGTCGCGCATGATCGACCTCGTGCGGACGCTTGTTCGGAGTGTCGGGGTTCCGCTGCACGAAGCAATTCAGATGGCCACCACTAACCCCGCGCAAGCGCTCGGCTTTTCGCACAAAGGAAAGATAGAGGTCGGCGCTTCGGCGGATTTCACGGTCATCTCGCCGGACCTGGAGATCGCGCAGACGTACCTCGCGGGCGAGGAAATTTACGCGCGCTAGATTGAGAGCAGGAACCGCGCGATCTCCAGCGAAGCGGCCGGCCGGCTGAGCGGACTGACGTTGGTGTGCCATTCGCGCCAAATCCGGGCGTCATTCGCGAAGGCTTTTTCGATCGTGGCCACCACGTCGTCGACTGATCGCGCGATCGCCCCGCAGTTTGTTTCGGTGACGAACCGCGCGTTCCCTTCTTCCTGTCCAGGGATGACGTGATTGACGATCATCGGGCACGCAGCCGCGATCGCCTCCTGGACGGTCGCGCCCCCAGCTTTGCTGATCAGCAGATGGCTCGAGCGAAGCAAGCGCGGCAGGTCGTCGCTCCAGTCGATTAATTCGAAGGCGCGTCCGGTTTCGCGACGCTGCTCTTCCAGTACGCGCAGTAGACGCGCGTCGCGTCCGACCGTCACCGTGAGTTGAATGTCATCGAGGGCGGAAAGTTTGCGGACGAGCTGCGGCGCGGTCGGTTTTCCGCCGTTGATGATGTAGAGAACCCGGCGTCCGTTCTGCGCCGAGGGCGGCTCGCGTGATTCGCTCAGCTCCGCGAAATGGGGCGTAACCGGGAAGCCGAACGCTCTCGTTTTCTCCGGCGAGACGCCGGCGGCGTGGAGCACGGAAGCGGTGCGGTCGTTCGTCAGCAAAAAATAATCCGCGCTACACCGGTACCAGATTGCATTCACCGTTATGGAGTCGGTGATGACCACGACGCGTTTGTAGTCGGCCGTGCCGGTCGGCCCGAGCATCTCGTCGAGCATGTGCGGGTAGGCCGGGTAAACCGACACGATGACGTCCGGTCGAAAGCGCGCGAGCAGGCGGCTAAGGTAATTTTTGAGCGTGAAAAAAACGGCGAAATTGCCGGCGAAACGGTCCTGGCGATCGAGCCATCTGTAGATCACGCCCCAGGCGGATGGCGCGCGATCGATGAATTTCAGATAGGCGGTGCGAGCCCAAGCGTTCGCCACTCCGTAGGTGTCGTCGAAGAGATCGTGCAGCTCGACCTCCGCTGCATCGGGCGCAATTTGGGCCAACCCTTCTCGAATTCCCCGCGCCGCGCTGTTATGTCCTTCGCCAAATCCGGCGGTCAGGATCAGGATTCGTTTCAAGACTCGTTAGGCCAGCGCACCCACCCGCGACGAACGGACGGATTTTACTCCCGAAATCGTTCCGAGTTTAATGGATATTTCCACGCGGCAAAGTAAACTCTCCGCGCCCATGAGATACCTCGGACTCGCGGGGAGAGTGATCCGGCGTCTCATTTGGGAGACGGCGACTGATAATACGACCGGTCTGGCTGCCCAGATGGCGTATCAATTTCTGTTTACCCTCGCGCCCGGGCTGCTCTTTCTCTGGCATTTGCTGGGACTTTTCGGCACCGATCCCGCGAAGCTGCACCAGATGCTTGCGATCTTGAAAAGCTTCCTGCCCTCCGACCCGAAAGTGCAGGACATCCTCGATATCCAGGCGGCCAGCGTCGTCGTGACGGGCGCGAACGGCACGCTCGCGAGCATCGGTATCCTGCTTGGGATTTATCTTGGGACGGTATTTATCTCGACGATTTCGCAAGCGCTGAGCCGCACCCACGGCGTGGTCGAAGACCGGAATTGGTGGTCGAAATACATCATCTCGTTTTTTCTTATCTTCTGGTTCGGCATCACGATCCTGTTCTGCTTCAACGCGATGGTTTTCGGCGAAACGCTCGCCGGAATCGCGGAGGTAAATTTCCAGCTCACCTTCCCGCTGCAGGAGTCGGTCACCTTCCTCAGTCCCTTGCTCACCGCGATCGCGCTGGTCGGTCTCGCGCTCGCTCTTTATCTTTTGACGCCGGAAAACTATCTCACCATCCGGCAGGCGCTGCCCGGGGCGATTTTCTTCTCTATCGGCTGGATCACGGTCACTAAATTGTTCCAATTTTACGTGACCAAATACGATCGCTATAACCCAACTTACCTCGCGCTCGCGTCCATCATTGTGCTCCTCACGTGGATGTATCTCACCTGCCTCCTCCTCCTTCTTGGCGGAAAGTTGAATGCGATCCTCCGGCGAGAACACGAGCGCGCCGCGAAGGCTCCTGAGGCGACACCGCAGCCGGCTTAAGACGTGCCTTCCGCCACGCTTCGACGCCGCGCGATCGGCCCGCTCACGGTTGCGGTTTACATTGCCTTTGTTCTTGCGGTGATCGCGCGAACCATCAGTCACGCGGAAACAACCGACGAAGCGAAGAAACGGGCTGCGGCGCGAAAAGCGCGCGAAGAGATGAACGCCTCGTCGGACGACGGCGACTCTCCGACGCCGAAACCGAAGGCCGCAACTCGCAAGAAGAAAACAGGCGGAAAAGCTCACGCGACGCCCGAGCCATCCAAGACGCCGGCAGCGAAGAAAAAAAAGCCGGCCGACGAAAGCGACGAGGAGAAGCCGAGTCCTTCGCCAAAACCTAAGTCATCGAAAGCCTCGAAATCGGACGCGGACGAATCGCCGGAGCCGGCGAAAACGCCAGCCGCGAAAACGAAGAGCGCGTCTCCGAAGAGTGACGACGAAGAATCGCCCAGCCCTTCGCCTAAAAAATCATCGAAGCACAAAGCGAAGAAGGAGGAGAGCGCCCAATCGACTGCGACGCCGCATCGAAAGAAAGCCGAGCCGGAGAAGATGCCGGAACCGAAGAAGCCCTCGCCCGAACCGATGCCAACGGTGGACACAACGCCTGCGCCGCCGCCGCCACCGAGTGCAGTCGTTGTTCCCAATCCGTCACCTTTTTCGCCGCCGCCGGCTGACATCACCGTCGAGAAATCCGGCTTCGAACAGGAACAGGGTTTCGAGCCGCCGCCGCCGCCGCCGCCGCGGCGCGGATTTTTCTCGCGGCTCTTTGGGCGTTCGGAGCCTTCGGTGAATTATCGATATCTCAGGCGATCAGTCATCGAGGAACTTCGCCGCGCGCCGGTGCAGCGCGGGCGATGGAAGTTCATCGTGGTGCACAACAGCGGGACGCGACAGGGGAACGCGCGCGCCTTTGATTACTACCACAAGCACGTGAAGAAAATGAGCAACGGCCTCGCCTACCACTTTGTGATCGGCAACGGAACGTCGTCCGGCAATGGCCAGGTGGAAGTGGGGGATCGGTGGCGGCGCCAGATCAACGGCGGCCACGTGCACAGCGATTATCTGAACAACATCGCGCTCGGTATTTGTCTCGTCGGCGATTTCAACAAAGACCAGCCGACGCGCGCGCAGCTCGACGCCTGCGAGGAACTGATTCGGTATCTGCGCACGCGTTGTGGGAAAGCGGACGGCCGCGAGATCCCGGTGCGGCCGCATCGCGAAGTGAATCCTCCGCGATGGGCGACGGATTGCCCGGGCGACGCGTTTCCATATGGGTTTTTCCGCAAGTTTTAACTGAGTGGACGGTCATCCCTCGACTTCGCTCGGGATGACGGAGGGGGCGAGGGGGCCGAGACCTGTGGCGAACCGAGGGTGCGGCCACGGGGTCCCTTGGCTTCGCTCGGGATGACGGCCTCGGACGCTTCGGTCTTCGCCTAACGAGTCGTCTGCAACAACAACCTCGCCAGACGGATTATGCGAGCAGGTCGATGAGCTGCGGGCGGACGCCGGCGAAATGTTTGTAGCGCGCCATTTCCTCGCTCATCGTTTCCAAGGCACGACGCAAGCCGGCGGCGAGCTGCGGATTTTCCTCGCGCAATTCCTGCAAGCTCGGCGCGACAATCCGGATCGCGAAAAGCAGCGCTTTGGTTTCCGGGAGGACGACGAGGATTTGCTCTTCCGCGCGCAGCCAAACTTGCTCAGGCGAAAGCGGTTCGCGCAGCCGCTCGATCGCGCGGGAGGGATGCTGGTTGCGTTCCGGAGATGCGCTCAGTCCCCAGTTCGAACGTTCCCACGCGATGCCCGGTTGCATCTTGTCGAGGAAACGTGCGATCGGCGGACCGATCGCCGCGTTTAAATCGGGCACCACCGAGTGCACATCGTGCAGCGGCATTCCCATCTTCTCGGGAAACGACCACGAGGAGGGAAAACAGACCGCACCAGCGACAACGCGGAAAGTGCCATCCGCACTTTTTTGCAACAGCACGATGTCTGGCTCCGCTGCGCCTCCGAGTTCGATCATCTTCTGAATGGGATCGCCGGACGCAGACCAGACAGCGGTTGGAGTAATGAGTGCGGCCGCTTCGTCGATGATCTCGCCGGTTGAATCCAGCGCTCCAAAGTAGCTTTCGGGCGAGTCCGCGAGCCATCGCTTCCGCTCCGCGAGGATGCTCTCATGCGCTGCGGTCGGCGCGAAAAAGTCCGCCACGCTCCCGCGTTTGACCGACAACTGATGCCGAAAATCGGAATCGGGAAAGAGCGTGGCGAGCGACATCGTGGCGGCGGAATATGATTGTCGTTTTTTGAGCACCCGATGAGCTGTCGGCGACGTTATCTGTGAGCGTTGCCAACCTTTCGTGCCTAGCGGATAGGAACAAGCTCCGAATATGACTCCGGTAAAAATTTGGCTCGGCTATCCGTACCCGCTCGGCGCCACATGGATGGGCAATGGCGTAAACTTCGCGATTTTTTCGGAAGCGGCGACGTCGGTCGACCTCTGCCTTTTCGACAACATCGATGCCGCGCGCGAGAGCATTCGGATTCCGGTGACGGAACACACGGACCTGGTCTGGCATGTGTTCCTGCCGGACGTGCGGCCGGGCCAGCTTTACGGTTATCGCGTTTACGGTCCTTACGATCCGGAGAGCGGGATGCGCTTTAACAGCTCGAAACTGTTGATCGATCCGTATGCGAAGGCGATCGCCGGCTCGGTCAATTGGGCGGACGAAATGTTTGGCTACGTCGTGGGGGGTGAGGAGCAGGATCTGGCGCGAGATTTCCGGGATGACGCGTGGGGAATGCCGAAAGCGGTGGTGACCGACCGGTCCTTCGATTGGGGCGAAGAGCATCGGCCGAAGACGCCGCTGAACGAATCGATCATCTACGAAGTGCACGTGAAGGGCTTCACGAAACTCTGCCCGGATGTGCCGGAGGAGATTCGCGGCACCTACGCTGGGGTCGGCAGCGCGGCGGCGATTGCGTATTTGAAAGAGCTCGGGGTGACCGCGGTTGAGCTGCTCCCGGTGCACCAGCACGTGGACGATAAGATTCTGATCGATAAAGGCCTAACGAACTACTGGGGCTACAACACCCTCGGCTTCTTCGCGCCGCACAGTGAGTACTCGAGCAGCGGCTCGATGGGCGAGCAGGTCTCGGAGTTCAAAAACATGGTCCGCAACCTTCACGCGGACGGGATCGAAGTGATTCTGGACGTCGTCTATAATCACACTGCGGAAGGCAATCATCTCGGGCCGACGCTCAACTTTCGCGGCGTCGATAACGCGGCTTACTACTGGCTCTCGCCGGACGATCCGCGCTTCTACGTCGATTTCACCGGGACGGGGAACACTTTCAATCTGCTCCACCCGCGCGCGCTGCAGCTCGTCATGGACAGTTTGCGTTACTGGGTGATCGAGATGCATGTCGACGGCTTTCGCTTCGATCTCGCGTCCACGCTCGGGCGCGATTTCAGTGGCGTGAACAAGCTGCATGCGTTCTTCGAGATCATTCATCAAGACCCGGTTCTCTCGCAGGTGAAGCTGATCGCGGAGCCGTGGGACGTCGGCGACGGCGGTTATCAGGTCGGCAATTTTCCGGTCCTGTGGGCGGAATGGAACGGCAAATATCGCGACACGGTCCGTTCCTTCTGGAAAGGCGATGAAGGAAAAATCGGTGAGCTGGCTTACCGGCTAACGGGGAGTCCCGATCTGTATCAACACAGCGGGCGTCGACCGTACGCGAGCGTTAATTTCCTGACCGCGCACGATGGGTTCACGCTGAACGACCTCGTGAGCTACAACGACAAACACAACGAGGCGAACGGCGAGAACAACAACGACGGCGACAACAATAATCATTCGTGGAATTGCGGCGTGGAAGGCCCGACCGACGACGAGGACGTCCTGGATCTGCGTGCCCGCCAGCGGCGGAATTTGCTCACCACGATGTTCCTTTCGCAGGGCGTGCCGATGCTTTGTGCAGGCGACGAATTCGCGCGCAGCCAGAACGGAAACAACAACGCCTACTGCCAGGATAACGAGCTGAGCTGGTTGTCCTGGGACCCAACGCCGGAGGGGAAACAGCTGCTCGAGTTCACGAAAAAATTGATCCAGTTGCGCAAAGCTCATCCGGTCTTTCGGCGCCCGAAGTTTTTCCAGGGACGGCGTATTCGCGGGTCGGAAATCAAGGACGTGATGTGGTTCAACCCGGGCGGGAATGAGATGAGCGAGGAGGAGTGGGCGTCGCCTTTCGTTCGTTGTCTCGGCATGCTGCTGAGCGGCGACAGCATCGACGTGCTCAGCTTCGAAGGGGCGCCGATCCGCGACGAAACTTTTCTGCTGCTGATCAACGCGCACTACGAGCCGATCCCGTTCGTGCTGCCTGGTCAGCAAAACCTCTCGTGGCAAATCGTGCTCGACACCGCGGAGGCGGAGGGGTTCGTGAGCGATCCGAAAAACAAGGCCTCGGGCGACGATCTTGAACTGGAAGGGCGCGCGACCGTCTTGCTGAAATTGATCGCCGGTTCGCAGGAGCTGGCCCGGCAGGAATCGTGGAAAAAACGCCAGGTCAGCGCGCCGCAGGATCTGACCGGCGAAGCGGAGCGACAGGCGAAGGCGCGCGCGCACCGCGCGGCCCGGAACAAGCCCGCGGAAACAGCCGAATGATCAAGGCCGCGATCTTCGATCTCGACGGAACTCTCGTCGATTCGAACGACCTGCACGCGGAAGCGTGGCAGGAGACCTTTCGTCATTTCGGCAAAGAGATTCCGCTTCCTGCGTTGCGCGCGCAGATTGGCAAGGGCGGTGATCAGTACCTGCCTGTATTCCTGAATGAGCGCGAGATGCGCACGATCGGCGAAGCAGTCGAAAAATTCCGAGGCGAGATCTACCAGAAAAAATATCTGGCGCAGGTGAAGCCATTTCCGTGTGTGCGCGAACTCTTCGAACGCCTGCGCGCCAGCGGCAAAAAAGTGGCGCTCGCTTCGTCCGGTGTCGCGGACGAGCTCGACCATTATCGCGCGCTCGCTCACATCGACGGACTCATCGATGCACAGACGACCAAGGACGACGTCGCGCGATCGAAACCGGCGCCGGATATTTTTCTCGCGGCGCTCCACAACCTCGGCGGTGTCGCTGCGGACGAAGCGATTGTGATTGGCGATTCGCCCTTCGACATCCAGGCGGCGAGGAAGATTGGGTTGGCGACGATCGCCCTGCTTTGCGGCGGTTTTCCGGAAGACAAACTCCGCGCCATGGGAGCCGCCGCGATTTTCCGCGATCCGGCCGATTTGTTGAAAAATTTACAACGTTCGCCGCTGGCTGATTGAGCGTTGGGTCAGCGCATTGGTGACCTGCGAAACGATCTAGATAGCGAACCGTAAGTATCCAAGCGTATGCAACTACCTGTTGAAATCAGTTATCGTGGCCTCGAAAAATCTGAAGAGATCGACGTGCTCATTCGCGCGAAAGCGGCGCACCTCGACAAATTTTGCGATCACATCAGCCGTTGCGACGTGGCCGTCGAACAGCCTAATCATACGCACAAGACCGGCAATCCCTTTCGCGTCCGGATTGACCTGACGGTGCCGCCCGGACACGAGCTCGTCGCCGAAGACAGTGAGACGGCGGATGACTCTTTCAAGCCGCTCGAGAAGGCGGTCCACGCCGCCTTCAAGACGATGGAGCGTCAGTTACGCCATCTGGTCGAGAAGCAACGCCGGGAATAGGCTCGAACCCGCCACCGCACGATCAAACACGCTCGTGCGGTGGCGGCGCGAACCGCGTCCGCGTGTGGCGGGCTACGGCGCGATGCGGTCGCAGAGCGTGTCGGTATGGAACGAGATGAGGCTGCGCAGCTTGAACCAGCCGCCCTGTTGATTGCGGCCCATCTGCGCGATGCCGTTCACGTTGTCTTTGCCGTAATCAGTCCACGAATTCCATCGCTGGATCGAGACGAACGTCCAGGCCGCTCCTTCAAGGTGCTGCAGGACCACGTGCCCCGCGGACGAATCGGTGGCGCGATCTGGCGGCTCGTTCAGGAATTTGTCGAGCGCGTCGCGCTGGCCGGAGGCGGGCCGGTAGATCGAGACTACGTAGGCCGCGGCCGCGCTTTTCGATGCATCATCGATGCCGAGCTGTTTCGCGAAGTCTGCCCACGCGGGTCCAGCAGCGAAGGTATCGGTATGCGCAGCGTATGCGGCCATCAGATTGGCGGATGGTGCCGGGCGGTTTGCGTCGACCGTCGCCTTCGCCCCCAGATGCTCGACCACGCAGTAGTCCCAGGAGTCGCCATCCTGATGGCGCAACACAATGAAGTGTCCTGGCATAGGCGCGCTCGGGTCTGGTTTTTTGAGCTCGTCGGCAAGCTCCTGGGCTTTTCCGACAGCGGCGTTAGCGAAGTGAACATGATAGATGTCGCTTCGCGCCCCACTTGATGCCGCGGCGGCCGCTGGTGAACCGGACGATGCCGCAGAGGCGGCCGGCGAAGGGCTTTGTGCGAAGGCGAGCGGCGCGAAGCCGATCGCCGCGAGGAGCGGAATAGTTATTTTCATGACGATTCTTTCTTGTTGAGGTGAAAGGCTCGTCCGGAAATCCCCGGCACCCTGTCTGGGCGGGCCGCCGAAGCACGGCTTCGGCATCTGTCGTTAGGCGAAGGTTGATGACCTTGCCTGCCGCGCGTCAACTAGAATCGCTCGTTAGGCCGGCGCACCGCTGAGTCCGCCGGGCAACGGAGGCGTCACATCGGGCGCGACGATCACCTGTTTCGGCGGCTTTTCGGCGGGCATCTTCGCGCCGCCGGCTGGTGGTGCAC
>JALYZW010000253.1 GCA_030945725.1 Verrucomicrobiota bacterium
GTCCTTGCCGTCTGCGCGGCTCAGGATGACATTGCCGGTGCGGACCGTCGCCAAGGATGACACGCGCGGGCTGCTTCACCGGGCCTCGCTGAGCGACGGCGAGCCGAACCTGCGCGACATCCGGCGATCGCCGACGCTCAAATCGATCCTCGCGTCCGCGACCATCCCCGGTGGCCCATGGAAAAGAGGAAGGGCGCCCTCGTTCCCGAAGACGCCCTCCATTTCGACGGCGATAAGCCGAATTCTGTGCCGCTGATTGCTCAGCGCGATGATCATTTATCTCAATTCACTTTCGCGAATCGCCCGGCACGCTTGCGCGCACCGTGATGCGACTAACCCGAGGTGTAACGGACCGGCTGCCCTCCCTCTGTTTTGTCTTGCACCGCATGGGGTTTTTCGTGCCTCGCGAATCGCTTCGCGAGCGGTGAGCTCTTACCTCGCCTTTTCACCCTTACCTGACGACTCGCTTGCGCGATCCATGAGGCGGTTTGTTTTCTGTGACACTTTCCGTCGACCTTCTCTTTCGAGAACGCCGCCCGCGTATTCTCCGCGGCATGCTGCCGTTTGGTGTTCGGACTTTCCTCCAGTGAACCTCGCGGTCCCCCAGCGATCATCTGCCATCGAGGGAAGAATATCATAATAGGGAACGCAGGAAAGCAGGAAGGCGTGCCAAATCTCGAGCCAGGAATGCGCAAAAGCCGAGGCCGCGCAACATCCCAGCGCGTAAGAGATCCGTGTTTCTGCCCGGCCTTCGCATCTGCCGCGACGGTCGGCTTCCGGCTCAAAAAGGCGACGGCACGTTCATCAAGAAAATGACGATCATGCTCGCCGCGATAATCAACTTCGCGAGCATGCCAGCCAGATTGCCCAGCAACGTTCCCCAACCCGCTTTTCCAGCCGCCACCATTTTGCGCCCGGCGACGAACTCCAGCGCGATCGCACCGACGATTGGACCGATGAAAAGCCCCGGGAGGCCAAAGAAGATGCCGCCGATGCCCCCAAGCACAGCGCCTAACGCTCCCCATTTCGTCGCGCCAAAGCGTTTCGCGCCGAAGTAGCCGGCCACGAATTCGAATCCGTATGACAGGAGTGTGAGCGCGACAATCAGGCCGACGATCCACCAATTCACGCTCTTCTGCGGGCCGACCATGACGCGGTGCAAAACCACCGCCGCACAGACAATGGTCGGACCTGGAACAACTGGCACGACCGTGCCGATGAGGCCGACGGCGAAGAGCACGATCGTGACGAGCCACCAGATAGATGCCATTTCGTTTCGCCTGTTCAGGTCGCCCGCGATCGTGCCGCAAATCTTTTGACCGCGCCAACGCCGATTTTATAGTGACGCCCGCGACTACTCTCACTGACAATTCCAGATGGCACTTTCAATTGGCACCAAAGCCCCCGATTTCACATTACCCACCAAAGCCGCCGACGGGCCGAAACAGGTGACGTTGAGCGATAGCTTCGGCAAAGGGAAAACGCTGCTCCTGTTCTTTCCAATGGCGTTCACCGGCACGTGCACGACCGAGATGTGCGGCATCAGCCTGGATATGTCCGCCTACAGCAGCCTGGACGCGACGGTCTACGCCATCAGCGGCGATAATCCCTTCGCGCAGGAAGCCTGGGCGCAAAAAGAGAAGATCAACGTCCCGCTTCTGAGCGACTACGAGCATCACGTCGCCCGGGCCTACGACGTCGCCTACGACAGTTTCCTCCCGCAACTCAACCTGCCGATGGGCGGCGTGCCGAAACGCGCCGTCTTCATCATCGACCGCGAAGGCGTGATCCAATACGCGGAGAGCAACGACGACGCGCGCGCGTTGCCAAACTTCGACCGAATCAAAGCGCGGCTCGCGGAAATAAAGTAGCGGAGCGGTGGCGGGGCGAACCTGCTTGCGTTGGCGGGAGGCGTGCCGAAAGGTTCAAGTCCCATGTTGAACGATCCTTTCCACGCCGCGCAGGAATTTGAGGCCGGACCGGGACGGCGCGGCCGCTTTTTTTCGCTGCCGGCGCTGGCCGCTCAGGGCATCGGGAAGATCGCCCGTCTTCCGGTCAGCATACGCATCGTGCTCGAGTCGGTGCTGCGGAATTGCGATGGCAAAAAAGTGCGGCCGAAGGACGTCGAGACCCTCGCGAATTGGAACGCAAAGCAGCCCGCGAACGAAGAGATCCCGTTTGTCGTCGCGCGAATCGTCCTGCAAGATTTTACCGGTGTGCCATTGGTGGTGGACCTGGCGGCCATGCGCAGCGCGGTGGAGCGGCTCGGGGGCGATCCGAAAATCATCGAGCCGCTCGTGCCGGTGGACCTCGTCGTTGACCACTCGGTGCAGGTGGATTTCGCCGGCTCCGCGCTCGCCCTGCAGCTGAACATGGAGATGGAGTTCAAGCGCAATCGCGAGCGCTATGAATTCCTGAAATGGGGCCAGCAGGCCTTCAAGACTTTCGGACTCGTCCCGCCCGGCATCGGTATCGTGCACCAGGTCAATCTCGAGTATCTCGCCAAAGGTGTACTCGAGCGCGACGGCGTTTATTTTCCCGACACGCTCGTCGGTACCGATTCGCACACGACGATGATCAATGGCCTCGGCGTCGTCGGCTGGGGCGTCGGCGGGATCGAAGCGGAGGCGGGCATGCTCGGCCAGCCGGTTTACTTTCTAACGCCGGAAGTCGTCGGCGTGCACATGAGCGGCGAATTACGTGAAGGCGTCACCGCCACCGACCTCGCGCTCCACATCACGGAAATGTTGCGCGCGCAAAAGGTGGTCGGAAAATTTGTGGAATTTTACGGCGAGGGCGCCGCATCCCTGCCCGTCGCCGACCGAGCGACCATCGGCAACATGGCGCCGGAGTACGGGGCGACGATGGGATTTTTTCCGGTCGACCAGGAGTCCGTCCTTTACCTTCGCGCCACCGGAAGGACGGACGAACAATGCGCCGCCTTCGAGAATTACTTTCGCGCGCAGGAAATGTTTGGCATGCCGCGCAAAGGGGACATCGACTACAGCGTCGACCTCGAGCTCGATCTCGCCGCTGTCCAACCGAGCGTGGCCGGGCCAAAACGCCCGCAGGATCGGATCAACCTTCCGGAACTCGGCGGCCGATTTCGGACGCTCTTCGCGCAGTCGGTGAAGGAGGGAGGCTATGGCAAGGCGCAGGACTCGTTAGGCCAACGTTTCCCCCTGGATCTGAATGGTCACGCGCAACCGACCGATGGTGAGCTCGAGCCGGCGAGTGTCGCCGGCGCGACCGACACCGCGGATGCGATGGTCGCGGAAGGCGGCAAGAAAATCGGCGAAACCGTCGGGCACAGCGAGATGATCACGAATCGCCCGACCGCGACGCCAGCGGACATGCTTGCGACGACGCACGCAAAAGAATTCAAGGACGGTCACGCCGACATCGGCCACGGGAGCGTGTTGATCGCGGCGATCACTAGTTGCACGAACACGAGCAATCCGAGCGTCATGCTCGCGTCCGGCTTGCTCGCGAAAAAAGCGGTCGAGCGCGGGATGAAGGTCGGTCCGGCAGTGAAGACGTCGCTCGCGCCGGGGTCGCGCGTGGTGACCGATTACTTGAACAAAACAGGTCTCCAGACCTACCTCGATCAGCTGGGCTTTAATACGGTCGGTTATGGATGCACGACCTGCATCGGCAACTCCGGCCCCCTCGATCCGAAGATCGAAAAAGCGATCGCTGATCACGATCTAATCGCAGCGTCGGTGCTGTCCGGAAACCGGAACTTCGAAGCGCGCGTGCACCAGAACATCAAAGCGAACTTCCTGATGTCGCCGCCGCTCGTCGTCGCCTTCGCACTCGCCGGCCGCGTCGACATCGATCTCGCCAAAGAACCGCTTGGGAAAGACCGCGCGGGAGAAGACGTTTATCTCCGCGATCTTTGGCCTTCGCTGCAGGAAATCCGCGATACGCTCCGCAGCGCGCTCACGCCGGATGTGTTCCGCCGCTTGTACAAAGATTTCAGCGCGCAGAATCCGAAATGGAACGAGATCCCGTCGAGCACGGGAGACATTTACGAATGGGACGAGACTAGCGATTACATTCATGAGCCGCCCTTCTTTCAGGACTTCGAGTTGGAACCAGGACGAATCGCAGAGATCCGCGACGCGCGGGCCCTCGGCATTTTCGGCGACTCCGTGACGACCGATCACATTTCCCCGGCCGGCGCGATCAAGTCTACTTCGCCCGCCGGTCATTATCTGAACTCGCGCGGCATCGAGCCGGCCGATTTCAACAGCTACGGCAGCCGGCGCGGCAACGACCTCGTCATGACGCGCGGGACATTTGCGAACGTGCGGATCAAGAATCTAATGGTCCCCGGCGTGGAGGGCGGAGTCACGATTCACCATCCCGAGCGCGAACAGATGTCGATTTACGATGCCGCCGTCCGATACCAGGAAGAGAACGTCCCACTGATCATTCTCGCTGGGCACGAGTATGGAACGGGATCGTCCCGTGATTGGGCGGCCAAAGGCACGCGGCTCCTCGGCGTGAAAGCGGTCGTGGCGGCGAGCTTCGAGCGGATTCACCGTTCGAACCTTGTCGGAATGGGCGTGCTGCCGTTGCAATTCATCGACGGCACCAACGCCTCCTCGCTCGCCCTGGATGGCTCCGAGACTTACAGCATCGGCGGCTTGTCGGACGCGATCATTCCCGGGCAGACCGTGACTCTGGAAATCAAACGCGCGAATGGCGCGCGCGAATCCGTGTCAGTCAAGTTGCGAATCGATACCGCCATCGAAGTCGATTACTACCGGCACGGGGGGATTCTGCCCTTCGTCCTCCGCGAGCTCGTGTCGCGGAAGTAGACGACGCCGCCCCGTTCGTCATCCTGAGTCGCGCAGACGAGGAAGGACCTCGCGCAAGCACGAGGGTCTACCGCGAGAAACACGGTCGCGACAAAGCCGTGGTGTCATTGCTGGCGCGAGCCCAGCGAGTGCGTTATTTGACACCTCAGCGCAACAACTTTTCGAGCGACGGATCTGATTCGGCGCCTAACGAAGTCGCTTTCGCGTAATGGAGCTTCGCTTGTTCCTTCGATGGCGGCTGCTGAGTCGCGTAAATCACCGCGAGGTTATAATGTGCATCCGCATAGTCCGGATTGGCGGCGATCGCATCGAGCATCTCTTTCTCGGCCGCCTCCTGCCATCCTTTCTGGCTTGCGGTGATGCCGAGGTAGTTATGCGCGATCGGACTCTTCGGGTTGATCGCGAGCGCTTTCGTTAACTCCGTGACCGCGTCGTCGAACTTGCTTTCGCTGTAGTAGACGATCCCGAGAGTCCGGTGCGAGAACTCGTCTTTCGGATCGAGCGTGACCGCTTTTTTCAAGGTCAATTCGGCCGCCTTTAACTTCCCGGTTCGGAAGTAAACCACGCCAAGGTTCGAGAGCGTGTAGAGGTTGTTCGGACTCTTCGCGAGGATCTGCTGATACTGCTTTTCCGCTGCGCGATATTTGCCATTATCGAAGTTCGTTTTCGCCTCACGTGCGACCGGCACAAGTTCGTCCGGCACTCCGGGTTTCGGCATGGTCTGGACGGACGAATCCGTCTTCGGCGGCGCGCTCGTCGACGGCGGCGCCGCAGGCCCCGAATTCACCTTCTCTTTTGCGTCAGCGCCCCCCGCCGGCGCCGGTTTTGGCAGCGCGAAACTCGCCTTCAACGCGGCGGGATTGCTGTCGGAAATCGCAACCACCGGTTGCCGGAGCAAGGCGAGCTCTTCCGGCGTCAACTTTGTCACAGGCTGCGCGAGAAGCTCGACCTGCTGGTTCAGCGTGGCCGACTTGATCTGCAATTTTTCGAACTCTGTGATCATCAACTTCTTCGCCTGCTCGCGTCGCGCCTCCTCCTGTCGCTCGCGCACCACAATGCTTCTTAGCATCTCATTCTCTTTCGTGAGGCGCGCGGTTTCCTCGGTGTTCGCGCCGGTCAGCTTCGCCTTGTTCAATTCCGAGTTCGCTTCCTCCAGCTGGGAACGGAGATCGCCAACCGTGATCTCAAAGTCTTTGTTCTGCTGGTCCTTGGCCGCGATCTGCTGCTGCAACTGCTCGATCTGGCGCTTTACGTCGGCGATCTCCTGTTCCTTTTTTGGCTTGTCGTCGCTGATTTCCCGCACCGTTATTTCCGCGTCAGCGAGTTGTTTTTTTAACGTCGAATTCTCGCTCACGAGCGCTTGGACGTGTTGCTGCGCCTCGCTCCCTGCCTTCATCTGCGCGATAAGTTCGTTTCGTTCCTGCGTAACCGCGGCGATCTGTTTGCCCGCCTCATCCAGCTTCGCGCTGACCGCTTCCTTCTCCTTCTCCGCGGAGGCACGCCCCTGTTCGGCCGCCGCGACCGCTTTCTTCAACCCCGCGATTTCAGCGCGTAATGCTTCCTGTCCTTTCGCGCCTGCTCCACCCGCCGACTCATTTTTCTTCAGCGACTCCTGCGCTTGCGCGAGTTGAAATCGAACTTCTTTTTCCGCCGCGCCAGCTTTCTCGATTTCTGCCTGCGCTTTCTCCAGTTTGGAATTGGTGTCCTGCAGACGACCGTTCAGGTTCTCCTTCTCTTTCTGGACGGCCGAAAACTCTTTGCGCGATTTCTGCAACTCAGCCTGGAGTTGATCGACTTTGTCGCGCAGTTGCTTCGTGGCGTCCTTGATCGCCGCATCGGTCGGCGCAGCGCTACGAGCGTCTCCCTTCTGGCCCGTCCGATCGCCTCGCGGCCTAACGAGTTCAACACTCGGTTCACCCGGTTCCGGGCTTTGCGGCAGCGTCGGCGCTGCGCTCGCCGCCGTGGTCGTGGCATCAGGGACTCGGGCTGCCTGCCCACTCGTGGCGGATGTCTCGGTCGGCGGATTCGTGCCGACGAGGTCTTTCTGCGTGGATGCTTTGCTTTGGATGCGGAGGATACTCTCGCCAATCTTGCGCGCCCGATATTCCACAATCGCCGGCTGCCAATCCGCGTGTGTTTTCCGGAGTTCCTCGAGCAGGCTTCCGGCAAAACGATACTTCGCGAGGGCCGGACCGAATTGATTGTCGTGCTCGAGCTTTTCGCCCTGCTGCGACGTCATGTACGCCTTCAGGAAAATTTCGCTCGGATCATCCGTCTGCGCAGCGAGGCGAGTCGCCGGATTGAACAAGAGAAAACCGGCGAGCAGCGACAGACCGATTTTGTTCATCTTTCCGAGAAGCGGACGATAACTGAACGAGGAGGAGTTGCAACGGGTCGGCCGCACGCAGTCATGGA
>JALYZW010000256.1 GCA_030945725.1 Verrucomicrobiota bacterium
CCCCAAAGTACGACAATTTTCCGCGAGCCTAACGACAACAACGCAGCCCTCGCGTCGCTGCCATTCCGACAAGGCGAACGCGCGCCCTGAATGGGAGAGGTCCCTCGCCGTCTGGCGCGGCTCGGGATGACCAACGGGGGCCAGATCGCGTGGCTTCCGCAAAATCTCGGGCGCACGCCTCAGAATCCGGTCCGCCGTTGCAGAATCGTCCCGCTGCGACAGCTTAGCTCCCGATGGCGCGCCAACGCTCCCCCCTCTTCGTCCTCTTTCTCACCGTCTTCATCGACATGGTGGGCTTCGGCATCGTCATCCCGGTGCTGCCGCTTTACGCCGAACGCTTTCACGCTTCGCCCGTCGCGATCGGTTGGCTCACCGGAATTTATTCCGGCATGCAAATCATCTTCACGCCGATCCTCGGCCGTCTCTCCGATCGCTTCGGCCGCCGACCGGTCCTGATGGTGAGCATCGCGGGGACCGCGGTCGGTTTTGCGCTGATGGGTCTCGCACATTCGGTCACGCTGCTCTTCGTCGCGCGCATTTTCGCCGGGATTACGGGCGGAAATATTTCCATTCCCCAAGCCTACATCGCGGACGTCACCACGCCGGAAACGCGCTCGAAATGGATGGGCATGATCGGCGCCGCCTTCGGCCTCGGGTTCACCTTCGGCCCGATGATCGGCGGAATCATGAGCCGCCTTTCGTACAGCGCGCCGTTCTATTTCGCCGCTGGTCTCGCGGTCGCGAACATGTTGCTCGTCTGGGTCATTCTCCCCGAGAGCTTGAAGGAAGAACATCGCGCGAAGCCGCACGAAAACGCGCCGATCACGGACGTTTTCCATCACGGCCGCGGCGGAATGTTCGGCATGATCGTCGCCACCTATTTTTTCCTCATTGTCGGCTTCGCCATCATGACCACGCTCTTCGCGCTCTTCACCGAAAAACGCTTCGGCTACGACGCGCGCGCAAACGGCTACCTCTTCGGATTCATCGGGATTCTCGCCGTGATTGTGCAAGGCGGCCTGATCGGTCGGCTGGTGAAGCTGTTTGGCGAAACGACCCTAGCGCGGGCCGGATTAATCCTCACCGCGATCTCGCTCGCTCTTCTTCCGTTCAGCGTCAGCCTCACGACACTGCTCCTCGTCTGCGCCGGGTTATCGATTGGCAGCGGAATCGCCAGCCCGCCCTTGAACGGGCTCGCCTCGCAGATGATCGAGCGCTCGTGGCAAGGGCGCGCGCTCGGCGTGCTCCAATCCGCCGGTAGCACCGCGCGTCTCCTCGGCCCCTTGCTTGGCGGATGGCTCCTCATGTTTGATGTGAATGGGCCGCTCCTGCAGTACGGCCGCACCCCGTTTTTTGCCGGCGCCGCGTTCTGCTTTATCGGCGCGCTGCTTTCATTTTTCATTCGGCGACCCGTCGCCGATCACATTCCCGAGACGATCCCGGTGGGTTCCACAGTGTAGCAAATCGAGGCGTGAAACGTTCTGTCGCATACTTGCTTGGCAGCGCCGCGATCGCGGTCGCCGGTGTCGCGCTGGCCCGGCGCAGCAACTATTCCTTCGCGGGCAAAGTTTGCCTGATCACCGGCGGTTCGCGCGGACTCGGCTTGGTCCTGGCGCGGCAACTTTGCGCGCAGGGCGGACGAGTCGCGCTACTGGCGCGGGATCGGGCTGAACTCGAGCGGGCGCGCCACGAACTCGCGAGCACCGGTGGCGACGTTTTCACGGTGTCGTGCGACCTCGGAGATTCCGCCCAAATCGAGGGCGCCGTGCGAAGTGTGATCGACCACTTCGGGCGGCTCGATGTTCTCATCAACAACGCCGGTATCATCGAAGTCGGACCACTCGCGCACATGCAGCAACGCGATTTTGAGCGCGCGATGAACCTGCATTTCTGGGCGCCGTATCACCTCATCATGACGTCGCTGCCGCACCTGCGTCGCGCCGGCGAAGCACGGATCGTGAACATCGCTTCGATCGGCGGCCGGCTCGCCGTCCCGCATCTGGCGCCCTATTGCGCGAGCAAATTCGCGCTCGTCGGCTTGTCCGATTCGATGCGCGCCGAACTCGCGAGCGAAAACATCCGGATTACGACCGTCCTCCCCGGCACGATGCGGACCGGCTCGCACGTGAACGCGCAATTCAAAGGCGATCACAGCGCCGAATACGCCTGGTTTTCCGCCGCAGCGAGTCTTCCGGTGATCGCGATGAAAGCGGAGCGCGCGGCGGCGAAGATCCTCGACGCCGGCCGGCGCGGTCAACCGTCGCTCATGATGCCGCTGCTCACGCGCGCGGCGGTCATCGGCGACGCTCTATTCCCGAACGTGACCGGTCGCGCGATGAGATTGGTCAACCGGTTTCTCCCCGCGCCGACAGATTCGAGCGGGGACGAATTACGCGCCGGTTGGGATAGCCGCGGCGATGCGAGACCGCCGCGTTGGATCACTGCGATGGGAGATAAAGCGACAGCGCAAAACAACGAAGCGCGTCCCTGACGACCGCGCGGTGAAGCGGCTCTTCGTTAGCATCCCCTTGGCCGACGCGATCGCGCAGCAGCTCTCGCGCTTTGATCCTCATTTGCGCGGGGTGCGCTGGATGTCGGCGGAACAAATTCATCTCACTCTCGGCTTCTTCGGCAACGTGTCCGCCGAGGTCGAGCAGGTGCTCGTCGCACGGCTGCGCGAGATCGAATTTAAGGCCTTCTTCCTGCCCCTCGTCGGCTTCGGGACCTTCCTAGCGAAAGGATGGCCGAATCTGATCTGGGTGGGAGTTGGGGCCGGGCACCCGCACTTGTTCCAAGTCCACAAGCGCGTGCAGGAAGCGGCGCTCGCCGCCGGTCTCGAGCCGGACCTGCGTTCATTTCATCCGCATTTCACGGTTGCGCGCTGTCGCGACGTCCCCGCCGAATCGATCAGGCAATTCCTGCAAACAAATGCCGATTTGGACGCCGGCATGATCCGCGTCGAAGCCTTCGAATTGAACTCCAGCCGGCCCGAACCCGGCGGCTCGATCTACACCACCGAGCTCATCGTCCGCGCGGCCTAACGACCAGACCGGTGGTCGATTGATCTGGCTTAGTCGAACGACGGCTCGATGTTTTCTTCCTCGCGCGGCACGAGTTTGTTCTTCGCGATGATCCGCGCGCAGGTATTCCAGCGGAGCAATGCGTCGTCGTTTCCGGGCGGCTTCATCGACTCGGCTTTCTCGAACCAGTCCATCGCCTGGCGAAAAAGATCGTAGGCCCAAAAACTCGCGGGCGGCCCCTGCGAAAGTTTCATCTTCGCACGCCGCTCCGCGATGATCCCGGCATAGTAATTCCGTTCATACTCGCCTTCGACCCGCGCGAGCAGTTCTTTGACTTGCGTGTCGCTCACGCCGTAGCCCTTCGTGAGGCGATCGGTTAATGCGAGCAGGAGCGTGATGAGCGCGCGCTGATTTCCTGGATCTGCCGCCAGGATATCGAGGCAGATACTCTCCGCTTCGCCTGGCTCATTGAGAAGTCGGTAACGTTCCGCTTTCTCGATCGCGGCGGGAATCGCTTCTGCCGAAAGTGATTTTAGTTCGAACATAAGCCCGGGTCCTTACGGAACGTTTGTGGTGGAATCTGGACGACGCAGCCAGCGCAACAACTTCGCGACCGGATCGTAATACTGGTCCACGACGCGTTCTTTCAACGGGATGATCGCATTGTCCGTGATCGTGATATTCTCCGGACAAACCTTCGTGCAACACTTGGTGATGTTGCAATAACCGACGCCGTGCGCCTCCCGCAATTCCGGGATGCGGTTCTCGGTGTCGAGCGGGTGCATTTCAAGCGCGGCCACGTAGACGAGGAAGCGCGGCCCGATGAACTCCTCGTGTTTCCCGTGATCGCGCAACACGTGGCAAACGTCCTGACACAAGTAGCACTCGATGCACTTCCGGAATTCCTGCACGCGATTGATATCTTCTTGCGCCATCCGCCATGTGCCGTCGGCGTGATCCGGCGGGCGCGGCTTGAATTTCCTGATCTTTTTCTTCACGCGAAAATTCCAGGACACGTCGGTGATCAAATCCTTCAGCACCGGGAATGCCTTCATCGGCTCGATCGTGATCGGTTTGTCCCACGGGAGCTCGCTCATCCGGGTCATGCACATCAGTTTGGGCATGCCGTTGACTTCCGCCGAGCACGAGCCGCACTTTCCCGCCTTGCAATTCCAGCGGCACGCGAGGTCGTTCGCCTGCTTCGCTTGAATATCGTGCACCGCGTCCAGCACAACCATCCCTTCGGAAATTTCCGTCGCGTAATCTCGGAACCCGCCGCCTGCGGGATTCCCGCGCCAGATTTTGAAGTGGGCCGTCTGCTCGCTCACTTCATTCCCTCGTTAGGCTACACGTCGTCCCGAGCCGCGCAGACGGCGAGGGATCTCGCACCGGGTG
>JALYZW010000259.1 GCA_030945725.1 Verrucomicrobiota bacterium
CCTATACGCCGCTGAACGAGCCTCTTACGACGGCACGTTTCAGCGGTCTTTATGGACTGTGGTATCCCCACGCCCGCGACGAGCGAACATTTGCGAGCTGTGTGATCAAACAATGTCGTGGCGTCGTGCTCGCGATGCGGGCGATTCGGCAGGTGAACTCGCAGGCCGCGCTCATCCAAACGGACGATTTGGGTAAAACTTACAGCAGCTCGCACCTGGCCTATCAGGCCGATTACGAGAACGAACGGCGCTGGCTCACGTGGGATTTGTTAACCGGCGAGCTCGAAGAAATGGGACCGATTCAGGCCGACCTGATGCGTGCGGGTATCACTGCCGAGGAGTTCGCGGCGTTTCGAACAAATCCATGTCCGCCGGACATCATCGGGGTCAATCACTACATCACGAGCGAGCGGTTTCTCGATGGCGATCTGGAGGCGCATCCGCCGGAAACACATGGCGGAAACGCCTTCGAGCGATACGCCGACGTGGCGGCAGTTCGCGCGTGGCCCGAGCGCCTGTCTGGAGCGGAAGGTGTGCTGCGCGAAGCGTGGGAACGCTATCGCCTTCCGCTCGCGATTACTGAAGCGCACATCGGCTGCACGCGGGAAGAACAACTGCGCTGGTTCATGGAAGTCTGGCGGGGCGCAGAGAAGCTGCACGCGGAGGGCGTTGATGTACGGGCCGTCACCGTCTGGTCTCTGCTCGGTGCGTTCGATTGGAATAGTCTGCTTACGCGACAGGAAGATTTTTATGAGCCGGGCGCCTTCGATCTGCGCGCCGGCGACCTGCGTCCGACTGCGATCGCTGAGATGGTGCGGGAACTAGTCCACCGTGGAACGTATGACCATCCGACGCTGGACACGCCGGGCTGGTGGCGGCGCCATGTCCGGCTGCTCGCGACGGAAATCGAAACGGACGTTGCAGGCGCAGGGCGCGATGAGTTACTTGGAAACATTTCGCTGCGTGACGCGCAGAAGGCGGACGAGACAGATCGCGAACCGGCCGCACGCCCGATCATGATTACCGGCGCCGCGGGGCGAGTGGCGCAGGGTTTCATTCGCGCGGCCGAGCTGCGCGGCCTCGCCTACAGATTATTTTCGCGCGCGGAGCTCGATATCACCGACGAAATTGCGGTGGCCGACGTGCTGCGTTCGTGCTCGCCCTGGGCGGTAATCAACTGCGCCGGTTTCTCCCGGGTAGACGCGGCCGAGGCCGACGAGGAGGCGTGCATGGCAGCGAATGCACTCGGCGCCGCCACGCTCGCCGCGCTTTGTGCTCAAGCCGGCATCGCTTTCGTCACTTTCTCGTCGGATCACGTCTTCGATGGCGGCAAGGAAGAGCCGTATGTGGAAAGCGACGAGCCGTCTCCCTTGAACGTTTACGGCGAGAGCAAATTTTTGGCCGAACGGCAGGTTTTGGCTGCGCATCCGGCTGCACTGGTCGTTCGCCCGGGCGAAGTTTTTGCACCGCTCGAAATCGATGATTTTCTGCGGAATCACCTGCGCGCCCTGGCGCGTGGCGAACGGGTCTGGGTTGAGAACGACATTCGGTTTTCCGGCGCGTACCTGCCTGATCTGGTTCACGCGACGCTCGATCTGCTGATCGATGGTGAGCGAGGGGTCTGGCATCTCTCGAATCCCGGAACGGTCACGCCGCATGAGTTCCTGCGCACCGTAGCGGAAGTTGCCCATCTCGATGGCGAGCGCGTCGATGGCGCGCCGATTTGGCGACTCCACCGTCCGGCATTGCGGGCCCGGAATCGTGCGCTGGAAAGCGAACGCGGGCAGCTTCTGCCACCTTTGCGCGATGCGATCCAGCGCTATTGTCGGGAGACGCCTCGCTTCGACATCGAAGCGGAGGAACTGGTCGCCGCGTTCTAGATCGGCCACCTTCTCGTCTCGTCTCTCCTGTGTTGCCGATTGGATCCCATCTGCGTTCGCAAGGGGCGGACCTGCTCGAATCCGGCGTGCGCTACCGGACCTGGTGCAAGCACGACCGCGCGGACGTCCTCGTGATCGATCAGCAAGGCGCGATCGGGCGCGTCGTCCAGCTCGCGCCCGAAGGCGACGGATATTTCAGCGCCATCGACGGGCAAGGATCCGCGGGCGATCTTTATCAATATCGCTTCAGCGAGAGTCAGGGCTGGCCCGATCCGGCTTCGCGCTGTCAGCCGCTCGGTGTCCACGGCGCATCGATGGTGGTGGATCCGCGCTCTTACCAATGGAACGACGAGGCGTGGTCGCGGCCGGCCTTCTCGGAGTTAATCATCTACGAGTTGCACATTGGCGCCTTCACCGCCGCGGGAAGTTTCGCCAGCGCAGTCGAACGGTTCGATCACCTCGTTAGGCTCGGAGTGAACGCGATCGAGTTAATGCCGCTCGGTGATTTTCCGGGCGATCGCAATTGGGGTTACGATGGAGTGATGTTGTACGCGCCGGCCCGCGCGTACGGATCACCGGACGATCTCCGGGCCTTCGTGGATGCGGCCCACTTGGCCGGCCTGGCCGTAATCCTCGACGTCGTTTATAACCACCTCGGGCCGGATGGGAACTACACCGGTGTTTACCACGGTGGGTACACCAATCCGAAAGTGCATACTCCCTGGGGCTCCGCGCTGGACTACACCGTCGCGCCGGTCCGCGCATTCTTCGTCGAAAACGCGCCCTACTGGATGGAGGAATTTCACATCGATGGGTTCCGTCTCGATGCGACTCACGAAATATTCGATCCGTCGCCGCGCCACCTCCTGGCGGAAATCAGCGACACCATCCACTCGTTAGGCGGATGGGTCATTGCGGAAGACGAACGCAACGCGGCCGATCTGCTCCGGCCGACCGCGGTCGGTGGGCTGGGCGCGGACGCGTGCTGGTCGGACGATTTTCACCACATCGTGCGCGTAACGCTGACGCGAGATCATGAAGGGTATTACGCGAATTACGAAGGCACCGCGCGCGAGCTGGCCGAAACGCTGACGCACGGCTGGTGGTATCGCGGCCAGCATCAACTTTCCACCGGCAGGCCTCGCGGCACCGATCCCCGCGATGCACGCCTCGAACAATTCGTCTATTGCATCTCGAATCACGATCAGGCGGGCAATCGCGCTTTTGGGGAAAGGCTCGGCCAACTCGTTTCCCGCGCGGCCTATCGTGCCGCGTCCGCCCTCCTGTGTCTCGCACCCGAAACGCCCCTGCTTTTCATGGGCCAGGAATGGAACGCCTCCAGTCCCTTCCAGTTTTTCACAGATCACAATCCCGAGCTCGGGCGGCAGATCACGGTCGGACGCCGCCGCGAGTTCAGCGGGTTCGCGGCCTTTCGCGATCCCGCCGTGCGCGAGACCATTCCCGACCCGCAAGCTGCCGGCACCTTTTCCAATTCGAAGCTGCGCTGGGACGAGATCCACGAGGAAAAGCACGCGCAGGTCATCTCGCTCTATCGCGAATTCCTCGCGCTGCGCCGCGAGCACCCGGCGTTCGGGCTGCGGTCTCGCGAAAACTTTCGCGCGGTCGCACTCGAAACCGGAATCGTCGCCCTCTTATTCGGCCGCGCCGAACATTATGACGCCGCAGTGCTGGTGGATTTGGTCGGAGGCCACCCGATGCCTGATCTCGATTTGGCGGAGCTTCGCCCCGGCAGCGGACGCGCGTGGCACGTGCTTGTTTCGAGCAATGACTGTCGTTTCGGTGGCGATGCGACCGCTTTTACAACGCCAACGACGATGGTGCTGCAGGCACGCTGACGCGTGTCCAACGCAGAGTGGCGTCCACTTTGACGATCTTTCATTGGGGTGCACGAGTCTCCGACCGAGCGACCCTCGCGCGACTGTTACCGTGTCTGGCTCGGCGATACTTCCCTCCATGGAGCCGAAGCCGCTTGCTGCTCTCTAGGGCTTTCACGTACACGCCGACGCACTTCCGCTCGCATTGTCGCTCATCCGTCGGGTGCTATCCTTCGGTCGATGAGGAAAAAAATCGCTCCTCATCTTCTGCCGGAAGATCGTCTCGCCGTGCTGCGCGCCGCAGACAACGAGCGCGAATGGGCATCGCTCGATGATCCCCGCGTTTGTGTGCGGTGCGAGCGAGCCATCACCGGCCGTCAAATCGAAATCTCGCGGGACGAACGCGGCCGCTACATTTTGCGATGCCCGACAGATGGGTGTGCGTCGACTGCGCACGACTGGATTTATCCGACCGCGGGCTCAGCCGATTTGCACGGCGATCCTCTGCCGGTCGAGATTGAATTTTTTGATCTCACTCCGCGGCCGGCAGGCGCAGGCTGAGGTTCGAAGGCTTGGTGGACGGTCGGGTTCCGGAAAGGCGAGAGGGCCGGAACTCCGGCCAACCAGCCACTAGGCGCCTCGATGCGCGGCGATTACATATTCGCGCCGGTTCGCTTTGATCTCGCAATCGACCAGCCCAGCGTCACGCAGGATGCGAAGATGTTCCCTTTTACTGCGAAATGCCCGGTGTCTTCGGGAGCGCGTTCACGTGCAACGGCGCCTTGATCAAGGCACCGACGATTCGCAAACGAGATTCGTCTGCGAGCGCCTTGGGTTGCGAGGTCCAATCCGTCTGAGGCGTCATGAATTAACCCTGTCACCGCGCGTCCCGTCGAAGGCAGCCTCGGCCGTCGCGCGAGAAGAACAGACCGACAACGCTAGTCAGTCACGTGGCTGCGCAGAAAAAACGCGCCGGTGGCCGCTAAAATGAGGAGCGCGCCAAAGGTACACACAATCGCGGCGCCCGAGGGAAGGTCGCCCCAAAAGGAAAAGTAGAGACCCGCCACGCCGCCGATCAGGGCGACTACCCAGCCAATCAGAAGACGTTTGACCAGAGTCCGCGCGAGACTAATCCCGCAAACCGCCGGGACGATCAAGTAACTAAAAACAAGGAGCACACCGGCAATACGAACGAAGCTCGTGACGACTAATCCAAACGCGGCATAGAACAAAAAATCCCACCAACGGACGCGCAGTCCCTTCTCATAGGCCGCGTGGCGGTCGAAGGAGACGAGAAGGAAATTCCGGCGCAGTACGAAATGCAGAATGCCGACGAGCGCGAAGAGGCCGAAGCATTTCGCCACCTCCAGCGGTGTCACGAGCAGGATGTTGCCGACGAGCATCGTCTTGATCTGCTCGTCGCCTTCCGCAGCACGGCTTAAGAGCAGGACTGCGGCTGCGGCGGCCACTACGTAAGCAATGCCAATGATCGCTTCCTGCGGAACCTGGCTCGCCCGTTTCCCAGTGTAGGAAAAGATCGCCGCGCCGATCAGCGTAAACCCAAGTGCGATCGCGAAGGTGACCGGGCTCTGCAGATCGAGCCGCAGAAGCAGCGCGACGCAGATACCTAACGAGGCCATTTGCGCCATCGCGATGTCGATGAAGATAATGCCGCGCTGCACTACATGAAGACCCAGATACACGAGCAGCCACGGCAAAAGCACGCAGGCCAGAATCGGCCACAACATCACGTCCCACATGGCTTTGTTATTTGAGAGCGGCGGCGAGACGCGAGACGAGCACGTCCATTAGTTGCACGTAGGAGTTGGTGCCGGGAAAGGCGCCGGGATATTGCGCGAAGTCCACCACCTTCGCCCCCGTCGAGCTGGCAACTTTCTCGGCGATTTTGCGATCATGAAATGGCTCCACGATGATCGCTTTGACTTTCTGCGCCTTCATCTGGTCGATCACTTCCGCGAGGTGCGATGGAGAGGGCGGGATGCCCGGCTTTGGCTCCAGAAAAATACTGATGTCGAGGCCAAACCGATGTGCGAAGTACGGCCAGGAATCGTGATACGCGACGACCTTCTGGCCCTTGAACGGAAGCAACGCTGTCCCCCATTCCTGGAGTTTGGCGTTGATCGTTGCTTCGAATTTTTTCGCGTTTGCGTCGTAGGTCGCCGCGTTCGGAGGATGGAGGGCGGAGAATGAACGGGCGATATGCTGCGCGACCGCTTTCGCGATGATTGGGTCGACCATGAAATGCGGGTTGCCGAGCGCATGAACATCGCCGGCCGCGCGCGTCACATTCGCCGGCACATTCATCAACCGGATGCCTTCGGAGGCCTGCACGCGTCCGGGTTTACCGACGTCCAGTTTCGCATTGCGCGCGTTCTGCAGCAGCGGCGGCAGCCAGCCGATTTCAAGCTCGGCACCGCCGTCGATCAGAACGTCGGCGGTCCGGAGTTGCACCACGAAACTCGGACGCGCATCGACAAAGTGCGGATCCTCGGTCGGCTTTGCCAGCGCGGTGACCTGAACGTTGTCGCCGCCGATTTCGCGCGCGACCGCGGCGAGGTCCGGCAAGGTGGCGACGACATTGAGTTTTGCGTCTACCGGCACGGCGACGGCCAGCAGAAGTGAACCGATTGCTAGGATTTTTTTCATAATTACGAGGCGATCTTTGATGCCGCACGCGGCCGTCGGTCATCCCGAGCCGC
>JALYZW010000308.1 GCA_030945725.1 Verrucomicrobiota bacterium
GTGAAGCACGTGTTTGTGAACGGAGTGCAAGTGATCAAAGACGGCGAGCACACCGACGCAAAGCCGGGGCGCGCGCTGGCCGGCCCGGGTAAAGTGAAGTAAGCCGCTAAGCCCGCCGGAACGCGCGCTATCCGTCATCCTGAACCGCGCAGACGGTGAAGGACCTCGCAAAAGCAGCACGGCTTTCTGCGAGTGATACGCCGGCAACGAAGCCACCGGGGTGATTGCTTCCGCGCCATGACGCGAACGCACTGCCTGAATGGGCGAGATCCTTCACCGTCTGCGCGGTTCAGGATGACGGAATAAACGCGCGCCATGATCGATCGCCAGCACGCGACGCGCGTTCACTCGGCCCGGCTCTGCGTCCGCTCGAGGCCTATCGCTCAGTGCGCACTCGACTATCGATCTGCTCAAGTGAGGGATCGTTTTGCTTTACCCATTGCTCGATCTCATGCACGTCTCCGGGGTTGACCGCAGTCGCGCGGGATGCGGCCGCGTCTCCGGGTTCCGCTGCTTCCGCTTTTTTCACCGAGAATTTCCAGTGCCGGCCGAAACGGACGAGTGAGTAATACATCGTCTTCGCTTCGAGGGCGCCGACGCCGCTGCAACGCATCGCGTTGTAAAACATCCGGTCCGCGTCCTGCCACGGCCGGGAATGCTCATCGTAAGCGACGTCGTGGAGGACCGAAGCGTTACGGTAACGTCCTTCGAAAGGGCCACCCATAAACGACCAGAGCGAACGGGGAATCGAAGCTCCGTCGATCTTCGAGCCAGCCGGCGCGATCCAGACGACGCCCTTCGGATCGGTGTAACGCAGCTCGCTCAATAGCGTCATCGTCCGCCCGTCCGCATCCCAGCGGGTATCGACCGGCCCGCCATAGAAACCCCACGGGTGTTTCTGTTTCGCGAAATTTGGCCACGGCGTCGGATGCGACGACGAACACGCCGCCAGCACCAGCGCGCAGAAAAGGAAAGCTGCTTTCGTTTTCACTCGTTAGGCCAAACGCGCCCGGACTACGCCAACGCTTGTTCGCGCGGTTTCCGCCCACTCTGTTGCGTCGGTCGGATGGGCGGCGCCGCCGCACTCGGCCGGCGAAATCCCTTGAGATAAAACAGCATGAAAATTCCGCTCACGATCAGGAGCGAGCCGATCCATTTCAGGAGCCAGCCCGGGTCGCGCAAAATCTGGATCGTGCTCTGGCCGAGGTTCTCGGGATTCCACGACGCCTGCGACATTTTGTAGGTCAATCCCGTCCACGTCCGCCACATTTCACCCGGAAAACTGAACGGATGATTCATCCAGCATTGGCCGGTGGCAGTCGCGCCTTCCGGAGTGCTCACGCGCACCGTGCTCTTGAATCCGGCCGGGCTATCGCTGCCTTCATTCCGCTGCACTTCGAACTCCATCAGCTCCAGTCCGATCGGCAATGGCACCTGCCGCCAGCCGTACGCGACCTGCACTTCCGCAGGCGAAGTCGGGATGCTGATCTGCCAACCCGATGGCACCCATTGCGCGAAACTTTTCCCGTCCTGCCGGACTCGGACGAGCACGCCGTCGGGTAACTCCGTGCCTTCGGGCGCCGCGGTTACCGGATTGAAATCCATCCACTCCGCGGCGTGCGGAACCGTACGGTCCACCGTCAGCTCCCAGTCTGCCCAGCCGGTGGAGAGCGGCCGCCCGGCCTCCAGCTTTCCGGTCGACGCGCCGGCTTTCCGTGAGGCAAGTTCGTACGAAATCGAACCATCGTCGGCGACGAACAAGGTCAGGTGATTCACCGACGGATCGCCTGTCGCCGGCATAGGCGGTGCTGCCCCCGATCCGGTATGGGGAGCTGCCGGGGCGATCGCCGGAACCGCTTTGCCGCGCAACGTGACGACCACCGCCGGATTGTTCGGCTGGTCGCTAACCGACGCCGGTTTGTTGTTCTCGATCCGGAAATCGGGCCAGTAATTATCGATGCGCGCGGTGAATGGCGTCCCTTCCAGCGGTACATCCTTGCCGATATTTTCCGCCACGGAAATAGTCGCGCTTTTCCCCGCCACCTCGATCGTGATGCTGCCCTTGCCGCCGTTGCTCGGCACCGACAAACGCACTTTCGCGGCCGTGCTCCCGCCTTTGAGCGCCTTGGCGATTTGTTGGTCCGCCGCTTTCGCGAAGGCGAAAATGGATTCTTCGATATCGACTGCCTCTGCGGTCTTGGACGCGTTAGGCGACGGCATTGCGGCGCCGCTACTTTGCGGCGCGACGCCTCGTTTCAAGGCGATGTTCGCCAGCCCCATGTTGAACGAGCCGTGCTGCTGATCGTCCGCCAGGAGCCAGCTCTCGAGGTGTTGATTCATCATCGCGGTCGCAATCGTAAAATGCAGTGCAGGGACGCCGCCGTCCGGCAGCGGCTTCGGGTTCAGCTTCCCTTCAATCGCCGGCGCGTATCCAACGACGCTGAGGCGCGCCCCCGAGGCGAGGACGCCGAGGTCCCACGGTTTCTCCGTGGTCGGCGGCCGATGAACGAGCTCGACCGGATACCCCTTCACGATCCCGTCCGTATCGCGGACTCGCAGCTGATGTTCATCGACGAGCAGCCGATTTGTGGGCGGCTCGCCTTTGAACAAAGTCATCGTCCCTTCGACGCCGAAGGTGCGGCCGATCAACGATCCGGCGAGCAAAGTAATGATGCCGAGATGCGTGATCAGAAACGCAACGTGATGTTTTTTCCACGGCCAGCGCGACAGGGCCGAGACGATGAGATTCGCGGCGAGGAGGAGCAACCAGATGTTGAACCACGGCGCGCCGTAGATGTAGGCCCGCGCGACTTTGGCGTCGAAAGTCGACTCGTAGAGCGTGCCCGCGATCGCGCCCGCGATCAGCACCGCGAGCAGGACGACGGCGAGCTTAACCGAGGCGAAGAAGCGAAACGCGCGACCGCGCTGCCAGGTGGGACGTGAAGTCGTGGGGTTCGCCATGGCAGCGGTAGATTCAGCGAAACGCGCGGACGTTCAAACAGCGAATATTAACGGCCCGCCTGCGCGAGCGCCGCGCCGAGGCTTTGCAAATGCGCGACGAAGCGGGCTGGATCGAACTGACCGAGCGGTCGCACGTCCTCCGCGAGAAGACCGACTGCGGGATCGAGGTTGAGGCGGCCGCGCAGAGCGGGATCGATCGCAGCCGCGAGCCGCTCCGTCGCGAGGACTAGTCGCTCCGCGCGTCGCGCCAACAGCTCGGCGGACACATCGGCCGTGGCAAATTCCGAATCGGCCGCCGCGAAACGGCGCAGCAAAGTGAGGATCGCGTTCTCGTCGAAATTCCAAGTGGCGGCGCGGCGAGCCAGCTCGTCTGCGGTGTGTTCCATTTCAGAGAACTGGGTCGCATCGGCGTTCGCCGTCGCCGCTGCCGGTGGATTCGGGCCCATTGTTTCGACGCCGAGCGTTTTCGCCAGCAGCCACACCAGACCATCCCATCGGCTCCGTTCCGCACTCGCTTGCGGATCACGCGCCAGCGCCCAACTCATCTCGCGCAAAGCGACGGCCTGGCCGGTGAGCCATTGCCGCGGGCCGCTCGCCGGATCGCCGTCGACCCAGTGTTTTGGTTCCGCGACCGATTGGCCGTCGAGTTCAAAGAGGAGCTCGGGATGACCGGCACGCGCGAGGTCCGAATCGACGTTCTGATGACATGCGACACACGCATTCGCTCGGACATAGAAATTTCGCAGGTCGTGCATCCCAGCGCCGACCCGCGTGCGGTAAGTCCAATCTGTCCGCGTGTGGCCCCGCAGCCAACCCCCCGCCGCGCCGTGACAATTTTCGCACGAGACGCCTTCGTCGGGCTGCACGCTCGCAGCGCGACGCGCCGGTGCGATCGAGGCGAGCGGCGCGTGGCACACGGTGCACCGCGCGCTGGTTTGCGCCTGCGCGATCCCCGCCGTCTCCGCGATCCGCGCCGAACGTGCGCTAACCAAAACCGCGTAGGCGCGCGAGTGGAAATCCTGTCGCGACCAAGTCGTAAACTGGCTCCGCTTCGGCCCCGCGCCGCCGTGGCAACTCGACGATTTGCAGCCCGCTGCGCCGACGAAGCCGGCGCCCTCTTCATGCACCTGGTGCGGCGACGCCGAGACATGCGAGGCGACGAATGTAACCGCGATCGCGAGGACCACGGCGGAATGGAGTCGCCAAGCTATGAGCGCCACGGCCGCGACTGTACCATCGCCGCCCGCCCCCGCGCTACGCTAAAGCAAAGCGGCGCAGGCCAATGAAGGCCTGCGC
>JALYZW010000318.1 GCA_030945725.1 Verrucomicrobiota bacterium
ACCCAATGTCGTGAACAAAGAACTCATTGATGCGCTGCTGAGAGCGATGATCGAGAGCGGCGACGGCGTCTCCGATTTGCTTTTCGCAGTCGGAAAGCCGCCGATCGTGGAGCGACATGGCGCCCTCGAGGAGTTTCCGATCGACACGGCGGATGGGATTTTGGCGCCGGCGCAGATCGAGCAGATCGGCGCGCACTTGATGAACGGCGAGCCGCGACTCGCGGACGACCTGAAGCGGCTGGGCGCGTGCGATTGCAGCTATTCGCTCGCGGACGCGGCGCGGTTTCGCGTCAACATTTTCCGGCAGAACGGACGGCAGGCGATCGTGATGCGGAAGTTGCAGACGCAAATTCCGACGCTCGATGCACTCGGGTTGCCGCCGATCTTTCGCGAAATGGTGAAGGAAAAGAACGGCATCATTTTCGTGACGGGCGCGACCGGCAGCGGCAAGACGACCACGCTCGCGGCGATGTTGAACGAGCTGAACGAAACGCAGTCGATCCACATCCTGACGCTGGAAGATCCGATCGAATTTTTGCATCCGCACAAGGAGTCGCTCTTCAATCAGCGCGAGCTGGGCAAAGATTTCCCGGACTTCGCGAGCGGACTTCGTTCTGCTTTACGCCAGGCGCCGAAAGCGATCCTGGTGGGCGAAATTCGCGACCGCGAGACGATGGAGATCGCGATGACCGCCTCCGAGACCGGCCACATCGTTTTCAGCACAATGCACACGATCAATGCCGGCCAGACCATCAGCCGCGTGCTCGGCATGTTCGGCAAGGACGAGGAACAGCAGGTGCGGACGCGTCTCGCGGAAACCCTCCGCTTCGTCGTCAGTCAACGGCTGGTGAAGAAGATCGATGGCGGCCGTTTATTGATCAGCGAGATCATGGGGAGCAGCCTGCGGACGCGCGAGACGCTCGTGTACGGCGAGAGCGAAAATCGCACGTTCCAGGAGATCATCGAAGCGGGCAGCACGATGGGCTGGCACAGCTTTGACCAGGCGCTGCTCCGCGCATTCGAGGACGAGTTAATTACGGACGAGACGACCCTGCTTTATTGCGCGCATAAGAACAAAATGCGCCGCGATATCGAGATGCTGAAGAAGCTGCGCAATCAATTTCAAGAAGAGCCGTCCGGACTGCGGTTGGATCCAAACGCGCTGGCGGCCTGAGGAAATAGCAAATGAACGAGTTGAAGGAAACAGACGCAGGAAACACGACCGATGCATCCGCTGTGGTGCGCGAACAACGCGCGTTTCGTGCGCAATTGAATCACAAGCTGCGCACGCCGTTAAACGCGGTGATGGGTTTCGCGGAGTTGCTCGCGCTGCAACCCGGACACGTCCGACGAGACAACGACGTGCAGCAAATTCTGACCGCCGCGCGCGAAATGCTTTTGATCATCGACCGTGAATTGGTCGACTCGGACGAGGATGCGCCGGACGCGCCCCAACCGGTCCCGTCAGCGCTCGAATGCGACGTTCTCTACATTGAGGACGACGTCGTAAATTACACGCTCGTCGAGCGCATTCTCGAGATGCGGCCCGGTCTGAAGCTGATGCACGCCACTCATGGTTCGACGGGGCTCGAACAGGCGCGTCTCCGCCAGCCGTCGATGGTCCTACTCGACCTGAACCTGCCCGACATTCACGGCGCGGACGTCTTGCAGCGTTTGAGTGAGGCGCCCGAAACGGCGGATATCCCAGTTGTCATTTTGAGCGCGAACGCGACGCCGAGCCAGATCGAGCGCCTGCTCACCGCCGGCGCGCGGAACTACATCACGAAGCCGTTCGACATCGAGGTGTTCCTTGCCGTGGTCGACGAATTTGTGAAGCCGCGGCTCGCGCGCGCCTAACGCATCTCGGGCCTATAGCCCGCTGCGTGTGCCGCGATCGGTATCGCGAGGAGTCACAACGCCCGAGACTCTATCCCACGCAGCACGCACCGCCGGTCGGGCGCGGTCCCACGGCAGCGCCGAATTTGGATCGGCCTTCTGGTAATCGAGCGCGAGATCGGTCTCGATCTGATCGTACGTCTTACCGGCATATTTCGTGACGCCTTCATATCCGGTCCGATACGCCGGAGCGTAGTGCTGGTAGGAAAACTCCTGATCGGCATACGGCTGCGACGAGTGATTTTCGCGCCAGTAAGCTTCTTCCTGCGTAGGATTTATCGCTTCGGCGACTCCGTGCCCACCGGCCGCCCCGGCGATCCCGCCGACGACTGCGCCAATCGCGGCGCCGATCGGTCCTCCGACGGCGCCACCGATCGCTGCGCCAGCGACGCCGGCGCCGGCTGTTCCTAACCCGGTTCCGAGGGGGTGCGATCCGGGCTCACCGGTGATCGGGTCAGGATTCTTGTTCGGGTCATTTGTCGCGTTCGCATCATTCATTTTATTGGCTCCTGCTTAGATCTTGTTCGGAAATGTTTCGCCTCTCGCAGGCGGGACGGCCGTTTCCGGTGCCTCGCGAGAGACGCAAAGCGAACGCGATTTACGAACTCCTTATATGATCAATCCAAATGGAGACGAATTTAAGGGCACTGATCCGGTCATTTCACCGATGGGCGGTGGGAGCGAGCCTGTGCCACCCGGCGCGGAAAACCGGTGGCGCGAGACGGCTGGGCGGGTTTCGGACGCAGCCGGCACCGCGTGGGAGCAGACGAAAGAACGGGCGATTACGGCGCGCGAGCGAACGGAGTTTTACGTGCGTGAAAACCCGGTACCGACGGTGATCGGCGCTCTCGTCCTCGGGCTCGCGATCGGGCTCGCGATCCGTTATGCCTCCGATACGGACGAGAAAGAGGTCGAAGTCAAATCGCCGCTCGCGAACGTCGATCTCAGCATGCTGACGTTGCCGTTTTTGTGGCCCTTCTTCAAATCCGTCCGGCGCCGCGCCGAGGACGCCGCCGACGTGGCGAAAGACGGCGTCGAGCGTTTGAAGAAAATTGATGTCGATGATTACGTGAAGCCGCTTCGCAAAAAGTGGAAAGCGTGGGCGAACTGAAACGTCGGTTTCCCTGATTTTTCCGCGGCGCAGGCCTTCATTGGCCTGCGC
>JALYZW010000326.1 GCA_030945725.1 Verrucomicrobiota bacterium
GGCTACACTAGCGGTATCTAATCTTACGGTCTCTCTCAAGACGGCCACGTCGAGCGGGAGGGATGGCTTTCTTGAAGCTTCCCGCATCGGCACTTCGGATGTAAGTGGCACTGTGACGTCGTTCCCAAGTCCCAATGGCGCTGTTGTGACCGCGACCGCCGTTGCCAACAGTATACCTAGACCAAAAAGACCAGACGGAACTTCTAGTGGTAGTGATAACTTTGTCGTGTTCAGACTGTCGCTTCCCGGAAGCGCAATACCGGTTAGCGTCATCGCCCCCCCGCAAAACCCTGTGCTTATTTTATCTCCGGGGTTCCAAATGATGGTCGAATATCAATCGCCGAATTCCCAGTGGTACCCGTACTCTTACCTGCAAGGCAATAATGCGAACAACACTTGGAATTCTGCTAACTTGAATCTTGCAACTAGCATCAGTCAATATGGGTTGAATCCGGCGCCTTCTCCCACCCCGGCGGCTTCCCCGTCGCCTGCGGTGATACTTCCGACGATCCTAACTTCTGGCGCAATTACGCCTTGGGCGGTTACGACTTTAGCGCAGGCTCCGATGTTCGCAAAGGCAGACCCCAGAAGCATCCGATACAACAGCCAAATTGGGGTGGTAACTGTGTCTAGCCCGCCAATGGCGGCGGTCTCGGCTGGTGTGGTCGGCTCCATTTGGCCAGCCACCTATGCTACTCCTCCGCCAACAATGACGGGCACGAATCCCGCGACTTACTCGCAAACAGTGGGTGATTATGGGCCATCGTCTGGGAATCCATATAGTGAATCGAACGGCGACGCTTTGCGGCCCATCATGATGAACAGGCCCTTCCGAAGTGTTGGGGAAATGAGTTACGCGTTTCGCGATCAACCATTTAAAACGGTTGATTTCTTCTCCGCCACTAGTCCTGACGCAGGATTGCTCGATTTATTTTCCGTCAGCGAATACAACGACTCGTCGGCGATGCGGGCAGGGGTAATGAACCTGAACAGTCGGCAAGCCGGGGCGGTTTCGGCAGTATTGAGCGGGACGGTCAGGCGGGAGGATACGCCACGAAAGCTTTCGGGTGCCGCGTCTCCCAGTCCTTCGCCCGCTTCTTCTCCGATTACCGATGCTGCCGCTAACAGTATTGCTGCCAGCGTCGTATCACTGACCAGTCCAGCACCGCTGAACAATAAAGCTGGGCTGGCGAACCTGATTTCTAGAGAAACTGGGCTTGGTCCCTCGGTGCAAAAAACCCACCGCGAATCCATTGCTCGGGCACTCGGTGAGACCAGTCAGACCCGGACGTGGAACCTCATGATCGACGTAATCGCGCAGAGTGGCCGATATGCGCCAAATGCTGCGTCGTTAGACAAATTTGTGGTCGAAGGGGAGAAGCGCTATTGGCTGCACGTAGCGATCGATCGGTTCACCGGACAGGTCATCGATCAGCAGCTCGAAGCGGTTTACGAGTAGCGCGGCTAGTGGGGACTGGGTTGTGCGTGCTTCGTCGGGGGGTCAAGCGTGCTCTGCTTCTTCCACATCCAGCTTCCGTCGGAGATTGAAGGGCTCGGCCGCGCGGCGGTCCGTGCCACAGGCGCCGGCGCCTGGCCACGAGGGGGTTTGGCGGGCGCGGCTATTTGTGGGCCGATGACGGGCGTTTCGCTCAGGCGATCATGGAAGGATTTTTCCCAGCCAAAGGCGATCAGGGCAGCGACCACAACGAGTTCGAGAAGAAGGCGCATGGCAGTTGTTAGCGCGGGAAGGTTTTCAGAACTGCCGCCGGCTGGCAATCCCCAACGGCTTCCTCCGATGCACTCCCGAACGGTTTGGAATCGTAATTTCTGGTTCGGGAATCACGAGTTCCGACTTGGAAACCGCGTTTTCCGATAGCGAACTGGCAGTTTCCAGGCGGGGAATCGCGACTTCCGGGTGGGAGATCGCGATTTCCAAAGGTGAAATTACGATTTCCACTTCGGGAACCGCGGTTTCCAATCAGGGAATCACGATTTCTCGTCAGGTCGTGCTGGTTCCCGATGCGGAAACTGCGATTTCGAACCGGACATTGCGTGGAATTGGCTGACGGCGATTACAGCGGAAGTTCCGCCGGAGACGTCACACTTTGTAAAGTGTGACGGCCGGGGTTGTACTCGGCCATTCACGCGGTTGATGACGAAATAGGCGGCCAGCAGGAATGCTTGCCTACAATTCGGGGAAGCAAGGAAGAAGGTGAACGCGGATGAGCGCGTCTCCTTCGGCTAGACCGCGGTGTCGCGCGCTTCGAGGAGTTTGATCGCGTCGCGAAGCTCGGCGGCGCGCTCGTAGCGTTCGGTCGCGATCGCGGCGTCCATCTCGCGCTGCATGATCTCGAGTTTGCTAAGCGGACGTTTCGCGCTGACTTCCTCCAGCCATTCTTCGAGGAAGGCGAGCTCGGAGCTTTTCTGCGCCATCTCGGGCATGGGCGAGCCGGCGAAGAATTCCTGGATGGCGTCGCGGCCGGTCTCGATCTCCTCGATGGCGTCGCGAAATTTTCCGTCGCCGAGCAGGAGCGACGCTTTCGCGCGCGTGTGCATCATGAGCACGTAGGGACGGAATTGCTGGAAGCTCCAGCCGAGCTCCTCGCGCTCCGCGTGGTCGGCGACAAAAGCGAAGAGATCGAGGTTGCGCTGTGTGTCGCGAATGACGCCGTGGAAGTCGTTGATCTGAAAGAGGCTGAGGTAGCGGTGATAATACTGGATACCTTCCTGCTGCAATTCGCTGCACTGGTCGCCGTTCAGCTCGTAGCTATCGCCGCGGGCGGCAAAGCGCGCGGCGCGCCGCTGATGATAGACGAGAAGTGATTCGCAATTGTGGGGCCGTTCGCCATCAGGCCGGCCGGCCAGCTCCATCTGGAGCATGCCGAGGTCGATCCGGAGCTGGAGTTTTTCCTTGCCGTCGAGGCCGAGGATTTTTCTCACTTTGATGTTGCCGCTTTCGTGCGGCCAATCCTGGAGAAGCGTTTGGAGGTCGAGGCTCATGCTGGTGTGTTTATTGTCCGATACTGCGTCGTACTCTGTCAATCGTGCGCGGGCCGACTGATTGATGGCTCTTTGTTTTACGGCCAAGATGCACGCATGGATGAGACGATGTTCGGCCGGGCTTTGTTCAATTTCTGACTGACCACGGAATTCGCGGATTCAGATACGCACTGCGGCCTCATGGCGGCAAGCGCAGCGTGCTTCAGTTTAAAGTCCTCTGCTTTCGAACAGACGACGACCGACTGCGTGCGGGAGGACATGTGATGCGATCGTCTCCCATCCTCAACCTAATCCGTGTCATCCCTGTGCTCTGCGGTTAACGTCGGTGCGTGGAGCAGGAGATCGATCGGTTCATTCGCTTCCTCGCGACGGAGCGGGGCTTGTCGGATAACTACCAACTTTCCACCCGCCGCTCGTTGACGCAGTTCGCGGCCTGGTGCAGCAAAATGCGGCAGGTCTCGAGCGTGCGCGACGTGGACCAGCCGCTGATCAGTGATTATCTTGGCGCACGAAAACGCAGCGGGCTGTCGGCGTCGTCGATCAAGCTCAGCGTGGTCGCGCTGAAGATTTTCTTTCGCTTTCTGACGGCGAAAGGCGTGGTCGAGCGAGACCCGACCGCGACGATGACGCTGCCGCGGATCGAGCGTTATCTGCCGGAGACGTTGAACGAGATGCAGGTGGAACAGTTGATCGAAAGCATCGAGACGAAACATCCGCTCGGCTTGCGCGACCGCGCGATCGTGGAGCTGCTTTACGCGAGCGGGTTGCGAATTTCCGAGCTGGCGAATGCGCGGTTGGAAAATCTGAACGCAGACGACCGGATCCTGCGCGTGACGGGCAAAGGCAACAAGACGCGGCTGGTGCCGGTCGGCCGAAAAGCCTGCGAAGCGCTCGCGGCCTACGCTTCGGCGGAGCGGCCGAAGCTGGTGAAGGCTCGGACGGGGAGCGAGATTTTTTTGTCCACTCGCGGGTCAAAGCTAACGACGGCGCGGATCTGGCAGATCGTGAAGAAACGGGCCGCGCATTCCGGCCTGGAGACGAACATTTATCCGCATTTGTTGCGGCACAGTTTCGCGACGCATCTGCTGAGTAATGGCGCCGATCTGCGCATCATCCAGGAGATGCTCGGCCATGCCGATATATCGACGACGCAGATCTACACGCATGTGGACCAGCAGCGACTAAAAGCGGTGCATCGGAAGTTTCACCCGCGGGCATAGGCGCGGTTTAGTCCTACTGGAGAGTTCGCGTTTTGGGGCCGCCGCCCGGCAAAATCAGGCGGAAATCTCGGTTTTACGCGGTCAAAACGCCTCAATTGCTGAATTCTGCTGCAAGATTGAGGCAATATGATAGCCTGATGGCTTATGGCCATTCTCAAGAAAAACGCATTTTCTCGTCGAGTTCCTGACCTTGTGACTGAGGAACTGGTCGCGGTGCTTTCGCGGCGCGCTTCGTACGAGTTTAAGCAATTGTTCGATATCGTGCATGAAAACCTGCGGGCGCGGAACGCCGCGAGTGGTGGCGAGGAAATGCTGCGCCTGCGCGCCTATGAGAAACTGCAGAACCTCGTCGCACGTGGCGCGGTGAAGAAGAC
>JALYZW010000331.1 GCA_030945725.1 Verrucomicrobiota bacterium
CGCGTCGGGTTTGGGCCGCGATGTCGCCTTCGACGATCTGGCCGGTTTTCGGATCGAGCGGTATCTGGCCGGCGGTGAACACCAACTGTCCGACGCGGATGGCTTGCGAGTACGGACCGACGGCAGCGGGTGCGCCCGGGGTGGAAATGATCTTCTTCATCCGGCGACGTTAGCGGGAAACGCCGCGGGCACAATAATCGGCGTCCGATACCGCGTCGTCCTCGCCGCATCAGACGGCGAAGGACTTCACGAAAGGACGCCGACGATCGCGGAGAAGCACGGCAGTAGCCCTCGGATGATTGTTTACCGTCACCACGCGGATACGTCGCCTGAATGGGAGAGGTCCTTCGCCGTCTGACGCGGCTCAGGATGACGAGCGCGCGGGGCGTTCGCGAGCGCCTACGGGCGCGCCCGTGGACATGCTCCGGTGCGACCTCGGGTTGTGCGACACCGTTGCGACCCGCAGAATCTCGCGGATAGTTGAGGCCGAATGGTTGGCTGGATTTTAAAGAAAATACTCGGATCGAAAAATCAGCGCGAGATCAAGCGGCTGATGCCGATGGTCCGTCGGATCAATGAGTTCGACGAGCAGTTTAAGTCGCTCTCCGATGACGAGCTGCGCGCGAAGACGGCGCAGTGGAACGAGGAGCTGGTGGCGCTGACCGATCTCGAGCAGCAGTGGGCTCGGCTGGATGAGATTTTGCCGGAAGCTTTCGCGCTGGTGAAAAATGCGGCGCGCCGCCTGACCGAGCGGCAGCACACTTTCACAGTCTGCGATCAGCCGATGACCTGGAACATGGTGCACTTCGACGTGCAGCTCGTCGGCGGCATCGTGTTGCACCGCGGCCGCATCGCGGAGATGGCGACGGGTGAGGGGAAGACACTGGTCGCGACGTTACCGCTTTACCTCAACGCCCTCACCGGCAAAGGCGCGCACCTCGTGACGGTGAACGATTACCTCGCGCGCCGCGACGCGGAATGGATGGGCGAGCTCTACAAATTTCTCGGCCTTTCGTGCGGCATCATCCAACACGATCAGCCGCCGGATCTGCGGCGCGAGCAGTACGCCTGCGACATTACGTACGGGACGAACTCCGAGTTCGGTTTCGATTACCTGCGCGATAACGGGATGGCGACCACGCGGGAGCAGCAGGTCCAGCGCGGCTACAATTTTGCGATCGTGGACGAGGTCGACTCGATCCTGATCGATGAAGCGCGCACGCCGCTGATCATCAGCGGGCCGGCCACGGTTTCGACGCACCAATACGATAAGTGGAAGCCACTCGTGGAGCAGCTCGTGCGCAAACAAAACATGCTTTGCAATCGGCTTGCGAGCGAGGCGAAGGAGCTCTTCGATCAGGGCAAGACTGAAGATGGCGGGCTCGTCATGTTCAAGGTGAAGCTCGGTCAGCCGCGCAATAAACCGCTGCTTCGCATGATGGAAGACCCGGAAAAGCGCAAGGCGATGGATAAAGCCGAGCTGCAATTCTACCAGGACACGCGGAAGGAAGAATTGTTCGCGCTAAAAGAGGAGCTCTTCTTCACGATCGACGAAAAGTCTAACGAGTCAGATTTATCGGAGCAGGGTCGCGAGTTCCTGAATCCGGACGAGCCGGACTCGTTCGTGCTGCCGGATTTAATCAGCGAATTCACGGAGATCGATTTGAACCGGACGATCTCCGATGAAGAAAAAGAGAAGCTGAAAGTCGAGCGGCAACAGCATTGCGATTCGCAAGGCGAACGAATTCACAATATCTCGCAACTGCTCCGCGGGTATTGCCTGTTCGAGAAGGACGTGCAGTACGTGGTCGAGGAAAACAAAGTCGTGATCGTCGATGAATACACGGGCCGGAAAATGCCGGGCCGGCGCTGGAGCGATGGCTTGCACCAGGCGGTGGAGGCGAAGGAAGGCGTTCAGATCGATCGCGAGACGCAGACGCTGGCCACGATCACGATCCAGAATTATTTTCGGCTTTACCAGAAACTGGCGGGCATGACCGGGACCGCGGAAACCGAGGCCGCTGAGTTCCACGACATCTACAAGCTCGACGTCAACGCGATCCCCACGAACCGGCCGGTCGCGCGCCTCGATGCGAACGATCGCATCTACAAAACGCGGCGCGAAAAATACAACGCGGTCATCAACGAAATCAAAGAGCGGCATGGCAAAGCGCAGCCGGTTCTGGTCGGGACCGTGAGTGTGGAAGCATCCGAGTTACTCAGCCGAATGCTCAAACGCGAAAAAGTTCCTCACAATGTGCTGAACGCGAAGTATCACATGCAAGAAGCGGAGATCGTGCAGCGCGCCGGTCAGGCCGGCACCGTCACCATCTCGACGAACATGGCCGGCCGCGGCACTGACATTAAGCTCGGGCAAACCGTGGCGGACGTTGGCGGATTATTCGTGATCGGCACGGAACGCCATGAATCGCGGCGGATCGATCGGCAGCTCCGCGGACGTTGCGCGCGCCAGGGCGATCCGGGCGGATCGCGGTTCTACGTCAGCTTTGAAGATGACCTGATGCGGAACTTCGGCGCCGCCGATCGCATGACGAAAATCATGGAGCGCTTCGGTCTGGAGGAAGGGCAGGAACTCGAGCATCCGTGGCTGAACAAGTCAGTCGAGACAGCGCAGAAACGAGTCGAGCAACGCAACTACCTCGCCCGCAAGCGGACGCTCGATTTCGACGACGTGATGAACAACCAGCGGGAGGTTGTTTACACTTACCGAAACGACACGATCGATTCCGAAGAGCCGCGCAAATTGATCTACGAAGTAATCGATGAAGCGGTGCCGGCGAAGGTAAAGGAGCACCTCGGATCCGGCACCGCCGACGAGCCGAATTACGGCGGGTTGCTCCACTGGGTGAACACCACGTTTCCGCTTGGCCTAACGAGTGAGAAAGCGCAGTTTGAAACGCGCACCACGGAGGAAAACGAGCAGTTTTTGATCGAGCGGATCAAGGATGCCTACGAGCGGAAATCATCCCACGAAGAGCCGAGCGCGGTGACCAGCCTCGAGCGCTACATCATTCTGAATGCGATCGATCGCCTGTGGCAGGAGCATCTTTATGCGATGGATGCGCTCCGTGAGGGAGTGGGACTGCGCAGCTATGCGCAAAAGGATCCGCTGATCGAATACAAGACCGAAGCGTACGACATGTTCGTCGAGTTGATGGCGAACATTAAGAACGAAGTTTTGCATAACTTGTTTCGGAGCACATCGAATCTGCAGGCCTTCGAGAATTTTCTCTCGACGCTGCCGCAATTTCTCCTGCGCGAACATGCGCCGAGCGCGCCGACGGCAAACGGGCCGGTGCCCGGTCCCCGCCCGGAACGAATCGGCGCGCGCGCTGGCGCCGCGGTCGCGACGAACGGGGAGGGACATGACGACGGAGGTGAGCTGAAGCTCGATCTGCCGCCGGTCCGTCGTGAAATTCCGAAGGTCGGGCGGAACGAGCCGTGCCCCTGCGGCAGCGGCAAGAAATTCAAGAACTGCTGCGGTCGGCTGGCCTGATCGGCCGCTGAATCAAGCGCATCCCACGGGGGCGGACGCCCGCGCTGTCATCCTGAGCCGCGGAGACGGCGAAGGGTCTCTCCGATTCAGATCGCGCGTTCGCGTGGTGGCGCGGCAGCAATCCTCCCACCGCTGCGTTGCGGTCGTTACTGGATTGCTGACCCCGTCGCTTTTGTGTGAGGTCGCTCGCCGTCTTCGCGACTCAGGATGACGGAGCGATGCTTAGGGAACTGGCGCGCGCTCTTCGAGGTCGTAGGTCGTGATCTCGATTTCGTGGTCGTCGGGATCGCGAATGTAAATCGACCGCGCGATCCCATGATCCTGCGCCTCGAACTTGATCCCGCGACGCGTGAGATGCTCCTGCGCAGCTGCGAGTCCTTCCCGGTTCGTTCGCAGCGCAAAGTGCAACAGCCTGACACCGGCGTCGTCCGGTTGCGCGGTTCGGTCGGGGCTCACCGGGAAGATTGCAACCGCGATGTTTCCTCGACCGACGAACACCGGCACGCCATTCCACATCCCCTCGTGCAGCCGCTCGAAGCCGAGCACGTCGATGTACCACTGCGTGGAGCGCTCGACATCGGTGGCGACGAGCGCAACGTGATCAATTCGTTCGAAATTCCCCATCACGCTACGTTGCGTTAGCGCGCGGTATCGGGCAATGCGAGAGCGATTTCACCTTGCGAAAAGGCGAAGTGCGCGTTGCATAAGCACTCATGCGTCGATTTGCTTTCTGTCTTCTGGGGCTCGTCGTGGCGCTCGCCGGCGCGCGCGCCGCGGAAGTCCAGGTCCAGGCGGGGAACGAAAAACTGCCGCAGTATCGACCGGCCCTCCTCGGCTCGGGGCCGAATGCGGTCATCAACCGAATCGATACTAAGGCGCTCCTGCAACAGGGGCAAAAGGACGCAGCGGTCATGTTCTCCTGCTCGGTCGCGAAGACCGGCGAGATTATGTGGAGCGGGACGTACCGCGGCACGCCAGACTCGAAATTACTCGAAGAAGAAGTCCTCCGGCGGCTCGCAGACGCGAAGTTCGTTCCGGCCGTTTACAATCATCAGACAGTCGATGCGATCTTCTACGGCACCGTTTTTTTCGCGAATATCAAAGGCAAACCGCGACTCCGAATTTTCGCGAACCAAGAAGCGGAAGAGTTGAAAAAAGAGAGCGACTTCATTAGCCCGCAGCCGTTCGTCGGGCCCGAATCCGGCTTCACCGGCTTTCATTACCCCGAAGCGATGCCTGTGCTCGTGCGCGGCATGGTTGAGCTCGCGCTCAATATCGATGAAAACGGGAATTTGGTCGACCTGACGGTCGGCGCAGAAGAGCCTCCGCTGGTGGGCCTCGGCGCCGCAGCGGTCAACGATTTTAGCCACGCCAAGTTTATCCCGGCATTTCGCGCGGGGAAGCCGGTTGCGAGCAGGACTACGTTGCCGGTCTACTACAAACCGCGCGAATAACGCGATAACCCTATGGGCGCCGACATGATCCGCGCGCCGTTTTTCGAGCGTGATCCGCTGCTCTGCGCACGCGAGTTGATCGGGATGACGCTGGTCTGGGGGCGGTGCTTCGGACGCGTGGTCGAATGCGAAGCCTACCTGACCCTGGAGGACGAAGCGTGCCACACCTTCACGCGCGCTGGCACTCGGGCTTTCGTGGACCGAAACCAGCCCGGTGCGATCTACATCTACCTAAACTATGGCGTGCACTGGATGCTGAACGTTCTCGTGAAAGGCGGCGCGCGGAGCGGGTTGATCCTGATCCGCGCGATCGAGCCGCAAGGCGGGATTCGTTTAATGGAAAAGCGTCGCGGGCTTAATGATCAGCGACGTCTCTGCTCCGGACCGGGCAAGCTCACGCAGGCGCTTGCCATCACGGATCGGGATCATGAACGAAACATCTGCACCTCGCGGCAACGCTGTTTTCTCGAGGCGGAACATCCAGTAGAAGCGGTCGCTGATACGCGGATTGGAATTACTCGCTCGGCCGATTTTCCGTGGCGTTTTACTCTTCGGGACAGCCCCTTCGTGAGCCGCGCCGTAAAAGAGATCCGATAACAAAGGCGCGAGCGGGAGCCGGTCGCCCGCTTCCATTAATCGGCCTCAGGTTGACTCCGGTCGTGTCGCGTCGACTTTTGCCTCCCATGTCTGCGGCCAAAAAACGCGTCCTTCTCGGGATGAGCGGCGGCGTTGATTCCAGTGTCGCCGGGTTTCTCCTGCGC
>JALYZW010000348.1 GCA_030945725.1 Verrucomicrobiota bacterium
GCGCAGCGCCGCGCAGGCTCCTCTGGTCCGGCGTGCGGCCGATCGTATAAACCGGCTCATGCTCCAGTAACAGGAGTTCGTCGCCTAACGAGTGATCGTGTCGTTTCCGGGCCACGATTTCTTCCTGCAACGCGAGTGCGTCCGCGAAGTTGATTCTCCCGAGCCAGCGCGGCCGCAAAGACGGGGTAGCCAGGTTTTCACAGACGGGACCTTCTAAATTCCCAATCTGTGTTTCATCTGTGTTCATCTGTGGCTAAAAAAATCCAAACTAGATCTGCGCGGCGCCCGGGACTCCCAACCGCGCCGACTCCTGCGCGCGCAGATGCGTGAGCCCGATCGCCAAGGCATCCGCGGCATCGTTGCCGGGCGTTTCGGTCAATCCAAGCAGCGCTCGCACCATGAACGCGACCTGGCTTTTGTCCGCACCGCCGCGCCCGACGGTCGCCTGCTTGATCCGAGTCGGCGAATACTCGAAGACCGGCAGTCCTCGCTCGGCCGCGGCGAGGATCGCGGCCCCGCGCGCGGCGCCGAGCGCAATCGCCGTCTTATAACTCTGCACGTAGATCACCGCTTCGAGCGCGCAACAATCGGGCTCGTGCGCGCGAATGAGATCCGCCAGTTGCTCCCGGATCGCCACCAGGCACGACGACGGACGAAGCGCGCGCTTGTTCTCGATGAGGCCGAAGTACAACGCGCGCGGTTTGCTGCCATTCGCGTCCACGATCGCGACGCCGGTGCTCCGAAGCGACGCGTCGATGGCGAGCACGCGCATCGTTAATGCGCCGCGAAACCGAGCGCGAGAAAAACAACTCCCACCACGCCGAGCGCGAGGCTCACCAGCCAATAGCGGCGGCGCTTCGTCAGCGCGGAGATCGCGGCGATCGCGATCGCGATTTGAAACATCGTCACGCTCCGCGCGAAGACTTCGTGCTGATGAAAATTGTTCCGCGCCTCGTGCTGTTTCGCTTCCGCTTCGCGTTTGATCTCCGCTTGTTCCTCCGCGTATTTCGCTGTCTTCGCCTGGTCCTGCTCCGCCGTGGTCCCGCCGAGAGTCATACGCGTCTCCACGATCGCGGCCTTGATCCCTTTGGCCTGGTAGTAACCCCATTGATCGGAGGCTTCGATCTGATTCATCATCGCTTCGTTCGCGTGGCTGCCGGAAAGCAATCCCGCGATGGCGGCCAGCACCGCCAGGACTGCCGTGCTCAACGCCACCCACGAGATCCAAGGCGCGCCCCCATGTTCCGCAGCGTGATGCACTTCCTCGTGCAAACCTTCGAGCGGGACTTCAGCTTCTTCCACCCGAAGAGCTTAGTTTCCGACGCTCGTGCTTCAAGCGGAACCGTCATCCCGAGCGAAGTCGAGGGATCCCGTGGCCGTACGAACGATAATGCTCCGGGGTTCCTCGACTCCGCTAGCGCTCCGCTCGGAATGACCGCTTCGCTATCGCTCAAGGTCCGGGCGGCGGCCCGAGCAGCCGCGACTTCTGTTCGGGCGAGAGACTGCTCTGCGCGATCCAATTCTTCGCCGCTTCCGGATCGCGGCCGCGCCAGCTGGCGAAGACCCGTTGCATCGTGTCTTCACGCATCCTATCGGGGCTCATGGTCGCGGCCCAACTGAGCGCTGTGGCTGGATCACGACTGGCGATCGCATTGCTGTAAGTGCCGACTGCTTCATCGCGGCCCGGCCCGGAGCCCAGTGATGCAATCCATTGGCCCGCGGCTTGCGGATCGCTCATCGACCAAAGGCCTGCGATCGGGCCGAGCGCCGTACCTCGTTCATTCGGCGGGAGGCTCATCGCCCACTCGCTCGCCGCCTGCGGATCGCGCCGCGCCCACGCAAATGCTATGTCCATGTCCCCAGTCAAGCGCGCCTCCGCCGGCAGTTGCGCGACCCATGCGGCGGCTCGCTGCGGGTCCCGAGCGGCCATTCGGTTGGCGACAATTCCGGCCAGCTTCTGTTCCTCGAACGTCGCGAGATGCTGCTGTGCATACGCCGCCGCGGCCTCGGGATCTTTCTCCCACCAGCCAGCCATTACCCCTTGCATGACCCCGTTCGGGTTGGGTTGTTTGCTCGCCCAATCAATCGCCGCCTCCGGATCGATCCTCGCCCAATTCATCGCCACACCATTGGCGGCCATGGGAATCCCCTGCATCCCGACGCGGGCTTCGGGGTGTTGATCCAGAAACTGCGCCGCGGCGGCCGGCTCCGCGACACTCCACTTCGCGATGGCGCGTCCGAGTAAATCCGACCGAAAGCCCGGTGAGAGCGAACCCTGCGGCGCATCTGCGAGTGCGCGCGCTAACTGTCCGGCTGCGCTCGGAGTGACGTTTTCAACGAGCGCGTTCAGCGCCGTTTCCTTCAATCCGACATCGGAGAATTTCAGGGCGGTTTGCAGCGCAGAATTGGGATCGATTTCCGCCCAAGCCTTGAAGAATTGCGTGACCGCGGACGTCGTCTGGCTCCCCGCGGGCAGTCGCTCCAGATCATGGGCGATGAGGCCGATCTCCGTGAGGTTCTTCGACGCGAGCAAATCCGACATTTCCCGCATCGATACGTCGCCGAAGTGATCGACGCGCAACTGACCGGTCGGCTCGGCCTGGCCGGGCGATGATGGCGCATGGGACTGCTCGTGCTGTGACTGCGCGTCGCGAGTCACTCTCGTCGCGTCGCGCGGGCTGGAATTACGCGAAAAGAGCCAGGCTCCCGCGCAAAATAAAACTGCTACGGTGCTCAGCGCCACCCACGAGATCCACGACGCGCCGCCGTTTTCGGGAGCGTGGTGCACTTCCTCGTGCTGACGTTCGAGCGGGACTTCAGCTTCTCCCATCGCACGAGCTTAGTAGCGACCCTGTTCGGTTCAATTCCGCAAACGTGGAGGTAGTCGCATCGCGCGTCACCATACCCATACGTAATTGCACGTATTCCAGCGCCGGACGTGGCGGCCGAGACTCTCGCTCGTCATGGGTGGGAAACGACGTCGGCCGAACCCCGCGCCAGAGCCGTCGTCCCACGTTGCTGAGACACCCGGCGACTTCGTTCCCCCGAAGCTCGCCGGCAGTGGTTTCAAATACCACCGCGATGAGCCGCTCCTGGCCGACCTCGGGATTACCATGCGTCAGGAGGAGCTGCTCTACTGGGTCGCAGAGGGTAAACGCAGCGACGAGATCGCCACGATCCTTCACATCCGCACGCGGACGATCGAGAAGCACATCGAGAACGTCTTCGAAAAACTGAAGGTCGAGACTCGCGGCGCCGCTGTCGCCATCTACAACCGCCGGGCGGCGGCGGCAGAATACGACCGAAAGCTAACCACGCTGCAGCAAGAAAACGACGCGCTGCACAAACTCGTCGCCGCCCTGCGCCTGCAAATTCGGAAACAATGATCACGCGAGGCGCGGTCTTGCCGACCGGATCATCGCCTGCTCCCAGCCGGCCAGTCGCGACGTTCCGAGGGCGCCGCGGAACTGTTCCGTGGTGCGTCGCGATGTTCGCGCGGCGCCGCGCGATCGTTCCGCGGGCTCGCGGAATCATCCCGGTGCCGCCACCAGACCATCCAGCGGTCCCACCGAACTCTTCCATGGCGCCACGGAATGCTGGCGCGGCACCGCGAGACCACTCCGCGGCGCCACGGAACCATTCCGCGAGTCCGGCCTCACCCCCGCGCAAGTCGCCGCGCAGGCAGCCGATGCCGATTACTTCAGCTACGTGCTCGCCGTGCAGGAATTGATGGCGAACAGCGCCAAACAATGGACCGCCTGGAAAACGCTGGCACGCATGGGCGGCAGCGTTCCGCCGACGGGCGCGCCGATTGAGCCCACCTTTCCGGCTGCGATCCCGGTCGTCGCGCCCGGCATCGAAGTCCGCTTCCGCGCGCTCGTGAAACAAATCAAAGCCAACACCGACTACAACCCATCCATCGGCGCAGCTTTAGGTATCGAAGGCTCGCAACAGCTCGGCCCCGATTACACCACGCTCGCGCCGAGCCTCACCACCTCGATCAGCGGCGACCGCGTCGATGTCGGCTGGGGCTGGCAGGGTTACGGCCAGTTCCTTGATCAATGCGAACTCCAGGTCGACCGCGGCGACAGCAAAGGCATGGTCCTGCTCGCGATCGATACGACGCCGAACTACACCGACACCGCCCCCTTCCCGGCCGCGCCCGCGAAGTGGACGTATCAAGCAATCTACCGCGTCGGCGACCAGCGAGTAGGCCAATGGAGCCCGCCGGTCAGCGTGACCATCGGCGGATAGGCTGCAAATCCTGTAGCCACGGCGCTCCGTCGCCCGTGCCGAACCTAACGAAATCAGAGCGGCCGGACGCACGAACGTCCGGCCGCTTCTGTTTATCACCGATCGACCTCGCCGCGATGCCCGCACGCGCTCAACCGCGACGATCAGCACCGCGTCATCCACCGTGTAAACGATTCGGTAATCTCCAATCCGAATCCGATCAGCGTTATCGCTGCCTGGCATAGCGGCGGGTACGGGAACCCCACGACCGAGAATCGCCCACCTAACCGCCGTCTCTGCCGGCATCCGTGTTTCATCCGTGTTAATCTGTGGCTCAATTTCTGTGGTGACCCCGAACGTCAAGAACATCGCAGCTGCTGGCATCAGGCTCGCCGCGTCCTCCCGCTAAACCATGTCCCGCGAATACACGCTGCAGCGCGCGCCTTCCGCGGCGATCAGCATCGATTACGCGGCGGAATTAAACCCGCAGCAGCTCGCTGCGGTGACCGCGCCGCCAGGTCCCCTGCTCGTCATCGCGGGCGCGGGCAGCGGCAAGACGCGGACGCTGACTTACCGCGTCGCCTACCTCCTCGAAAACGGCGTCGATCCGCGCAATATTCTGCTGCTCACCTTCACGAACAAAGCCGCGCGGCAGATGCTCGACCGCGTGGCGAATTTGCTGCCGGTCGATGCAAGCGGTCTGTGGGGCGGCACGTTTCACTCGATCGGAAATCGGATGCTGCGCCGGCATGGCAGTGCACTCGGTTATTCGAGCGGCTTCACGATCATGGACCGCGAAGACCAGAAGGATGTGATCGACACCGTGATCGCGGCCGCCGGCATTAACCCGAAGGAAATCCGTTTCCCGAAAGGCGACGTGCTCGCGGACATCTTCAGTTTCACGGTCAACACCGAGCGCTCGATCGAGGAATTGCTCGCGGAAAAGTTCCCGTATTTTCTGCCGCTGATCGAGCAGATCAAAGACGTGCACGCGCGCTACGAGCGGAAGAAAAAATCGATCAACTCGATGGACTTCGACGACCTGCTCGAAAAGACGCTTCGGATGCTGAAAGAGCACACGGAGATCGCCGATTTTTATCAGCGCCAGTTCCAGTTCATCCTCGTCGATGAGTATCAGGACACGAACAAAATCCAGGCGGATTTCATCGACACCCTCGCGGCCCAGCACCGCAACGTGATGGTGGTGGGCGACGACGCGCAATCGATCTACTCGTGGCGCGGCGCGAATTTCAAAAACATCCTGGCCTTTCCGGAGCGCTATCCGGACGCGCAGGTGTTCAAGATTGAGCTGAACTACCGGAGTGTGCCGGAAATTCTGCAGGTGGCGAACGCGGCCATCGCGCCAAACGTGGCGCAATTTCGCAAGCAGTTGAGCGCGACCCGCGCGACGAATGAAGTGAAACCCGCGCTGGTCGCGCTGAACGACGGCAGCGAGCAGGCGCAGTTTATCGCGCAGCGCATCCTCGAGCTGCGCGATGAAGGAGTGAACCTGAACGACATCGCGATCCTCTACCGCGCGCACTATCACGCGATCGAGCTGCAGCTGGAACTTTCGCGTCGCGGCATTCCTTATCAGATCACGAGCGGCGTGCGATTTTTCGAACAGGCGCACATCAAGGACGTGGCAGCGTTCATCCGATTCGTCGCGAACTGGCGCGATGAAGTCGCCTTTAAACGCATGGTCAAACTGCTGCCGGGAATCGGTGGGAAGAGTGCCGACACACTCTGGCGCGCGTGGGAAACTTTACTCGAGGAAAGCGGTGAAGTGACTTCCTACACGGAGCGGTTGCTGCCGATGTCCGTCGGCGCGAGATCGAAGAAAAGTTGGGAGCAACTCGCCTACACCCTCGATGAGATCGCGCCCGGCGGTGTGCCCAATCCGCCATCGGAAATGATCACGTCGGTGGTCGAAGCGGTCTACGACGATTACGCGAAGGCGAATTTCACCAACTACGATCTGCGATGCGAAGACCTGAACCAGCTCGCGGCTTTTTCGCGCCAATTCAAAGACGTGCACGAATTCCTTTCCCAACTTGCCTTGATCAGCAACGTCGATAGTGAGGCGCGTCCGGACCAGAACGAAGACAACGAAGCGGTCAACCTCTCCTCCGTGCACCAGGCGAAAGGTTTGGAGTATCACAGCGTGTTCGTGATCTGGCTGACGGACGGCATGTTTCCGAGCACGCGTTCGCTCGACACGCGCGATGCGATCGAAGAGGAACGCCGCTTGTTTTACGTCGCGATCACCCGCGCGCGCGACGAACTTTACCTGACCTATCCATTGATGCGCTTGAACGCCGGTTACGGAGACATGTTCCAGCGGCCGTCGCGTTTCCTGAAGGAGATTCCGACGGAGCTGCTCGAGGATTGGCAAGTCCGGCGTGCCTGAGTTTCTTAGCCACAGATGGACACAGATGAAACACAGATGGGGAATCTGCATCTGCACGCCGACGATGGCGCCGGCTTTCCGCATAAAGAGACCACGGCAGCCATCATCGGGGCTGCCTTCGAGGTTCATCAGCAGCTTGGTTACGGTTTTCTCGAACGCGTTTATCAGCGGGCGCTGCAAGTGGAGCTGCTGCAGCGCGGTCTAACTGCCGAAATCGAGAAGCGCCTGACAGTTCGTTATAAGAACGTCGTCGTTGGAGATTACGACGCCGATGTCATTGTCGATGGTGTCGTGGTCGTCGAGATCAAGGTAGCCGCTCAATACGACAAGCGAGATGAAGCGCAGCTCCTCAATGAGCTGAAAGCCACCGGTCTGAAGCTCGGCCTGCTCGTGAACTTCGGGCGGGCGAAAGTTGAGTTCAGGCGCTTCGCCTTCTGAATCTGTGTTTCATCTGTGTATATCTGTGGCTGAATGATTCTTTTGCCTGAGGACCGCATCGCCGGCGTGCTTGCGCCGCTCTTCGCACTCCGCACGGATGACGATCTGGGCATCGGCGACGTCGAGGCGCTGCGACAGTTTATTGATTGGGCGGCCGGCGTTGGGTTTCGGTTGGTGCAGATGCTGCCGATCAATGAAATCGGCGGCGATAATAGTCCGTACAACGCGATCAGCGCGGTCGCGATCGAGCCGACCACATTACGTCTCGCGCCCGGATCTCCGGCTGAGCTGACACCAGAAGACTTCGCGGCCGTGACGGCGGAACATCCGCCCGCGAAATTGCGCAAAGGCGCGGTCAAGTACGATCGGGTGCGGCCGTTGAAACTCGCGCTGCTGGAGAAAGCATTTGTCCAATTTCGCCGCCGTCCTGCGACCGACCGCTCCGAAGAGTTCGTGGCATTTTGTACGCGCGAAAAATCATGGCTCGATCCCTACGCATTTTTTCGCGCCCTAATGGAGCAGAACGAGGGCTCCGAAGTGTGGGATCAATGGCGCGAAGAACACCGCTCATCGGCCGCGGCGCGAGAATGGCGCGCCGCACTTTCCGACGAGGAGAGCGCGGCGTTCGACGAACGCGAAATGTTTTTTCGCTACGTGCAATGGGTTGCAGCCGACCAGTGGTCGGAAATCAAGAATTACGCGGACGGACGCGGGGTCGCGCTGATGGGCGACATCCCGTTCGGCGTCAGCCTTTACAGCGCCGACGTGTTCGCACATCCGGAACAGTTTGCGCTCGACTCGTGCGGCGGCGCTCCGCCGGAGCCGTACTTTAAGGACGACGAATTTACTCAGAAGTGGGGGCAGAACTGGGGCATCCCCCTCTATCGCTGGGACGTCATGCGGGATCGGAATTTCGATTGGTGGCGACAACGTGTGCGCGGTGTCGCGCGCGGATTTCACGTCTTTCGGATCGACCACGTCCTCGGGTTTTACCGCATCTATTCATTTCCGTGGCGACCGACGCGAAACAACGAATTTCTGCCGCTGACGTGGGACGAAATGCGCGAGCGCACCGGCGGCGAAGTCCCGCATTTCACCCCGCGCGACGATTCGAATGCAGAGAAGTGCGAAGCGAATCGCCACGAAGGCGAAACGTATCTGCGGGTCGTGCTCGAGGAGGCGGCCGACCTGCGCGTCGTCGGGGAGGATCTCGGGACAGTTCCGGATTACGTGCGGCCGAGTTTGCGTTCACTCACGATCGCTGGATTCAAAATCCCGCAATGGGAAAACCATCAGGACGGCCGTTCCATCGCGGGCGCCGAGTATGAGCGCGTCTCCGTTGCAACGTATGCGACGCATGATCACAAGCCGCTGCGCGCCCTGTGGGGAGAAGCTTCCTCAGACGAGACGAACGAGAACACGGAGCAGGCGCGAAATGATCTCGCGAAAATCGCCGAGTTCGCCGGCATCCCCGCGCCTAACGAGTTATCGGATTACGAACGGGGTTTTTATGAGCCGGTCATGAAGGCGCTGTTCCAGTGCGAGTCCTGGCTCGCCATCGTGATGATCACCGACCTGCTGGCACGGAAGGATCGATTCAACGTTCCCGGGACCGCGATCGGCTCGAATTGGAGCCAGCGGATGCACCTGACGGTGGCAAAGCTCACGTCGAATCGCGCAGTGAAGAAACGGATGAAGCTAGTTAAGCAATTGCTCGAAGGCACCGGCCGTCTGTAGCTCCGCGCTAACCGCTCACGGCGGACTCAGCGGGATCTCGCACGCGCGGAGAAATCGAGTGGAACGGTAATCTTGATGAGCTTGTGGGGCACCACCCCCCACTGGCGCAGGGTCGTGATCGCCGCATCATCGAGAATTCGATGACCTGCGCTCTGCACGACCCGCACGTCGTCGACGAGTCCTCCGACGCCGATGTCCACGGCGTAGACGCCGTGCCCGGAAAGGTGCTGTTGATTCGCCGCCGCCGGCAGGCTCGGCATCGGCGCATAGCGCACCAGTCCGCCGAAGTTTCCCACGCGCGTAGTGACGATAATCTGCGCGGCACTGTCAGGCCCAGTAGCTTGCGCTCGCGCCGGGAAAACCAACAAAGAGAAAATCAGCAGCGCCATCAAAAGCGCTTTCGCCGCCATGAACAATTGTCGTTGCGAGAACCCGCGCGTGTCCAGTGGTTCGCGCAAGGACGCGGATTGCAAGCCGGATCAGCGGGGATGACAGGAGGGGATTCTGCAGCTACACAATCACATGAATTCGCCGATCAAAATCGCTGTCACTGGGGCTGCCGGGAATATTGGGTACGCACTTCTTTTTCGCATCGCCTCTGGCACGATGTTCGGCGCCGAGCAGCCGGTGCAGTTGAACTTGATCGAGATTCCGCCGGCCCTCGATGCGCTCAAAGGCGTGGTGATGGAGCTGGAGGATTGCGCGTTTCCGTTGCTTAAGGGCATCGTGGCAACGGCTGATCTCGCGGAAGGATTTCGCGACGTGAATTGGGCCTGTCTCGTCGGCAGCGTGCCGCGCAAGGCCGGGATGGAACGAGGCGATTTACTGGGGATCAACGGCAAGATCTTCATCGGCCAGGGCCAGGCGGTCGAAAAGAACGCCGCGTCCGATGTGCGCGTCCTGGTGATCGGGAATCCGTGCAACACGAATTGCCTGATCGCGATGAACAATGCTCGTTCGATCCCGCGCGACCGCTGGTTTGCGATGACTCGGCTCGACGAGAATCGTGCCAAGGCACAGCTCGCGCAGAAAGCCGGGGTCGATGTGACGCAGGTCACGAACATGACCATTTGGGGCAACCACTCGGCAACGCAGTATCCCGATTTTTACAACGCGAAGATCGACGGCAAGTCCGCGGCGGAAGTGATTGGCGATGAAAGCTGGCTCAAGGAAACCTTCATCCCCGACGTGCAGAAACGCGGCGCTGCGATCATCAAAACGCGCGGGCTTTCCTCCGCCGGATCGGCAGCGAACGCGATTATCGACAATGTGCGCGCGCTGACGAATGACACGTTCTACAGCGATTGGACCAGCGTGGCTT
>JALYZW010000370.1 GCA_030945725.1 Verrucomicrobiota bacterium
CCTCGGCATGAGTGGCGGCGTCGATTCCAGAGTCGCCGGCTATCTCCTGCGCGAAGCGGGTTACGATGTCGTCGGCGTGACCATGAAAGTGTGGCCGCAGGATTGCATCTCGCGCGCTGAAGACAAATGTTGCGGTCCGCAGGCGGTCGCGGACGCGCGCAACGTTGCTCACTCGTTAGGCATACCGCATTACGTGGTCGATGAGGCCGATCAATTTGAGCGGCTCGTGATCGATTATTTCTCGAGCGAGTACCAGGCCGGACGCACCCCGAATCCGTGTGTGATGTGCAACGAGAAGCTGAAGTTCGGCAATCTGTGGACAAAGGCACAGGCGCTCGGCTGCGATTATATCGCGACCGGTCACTATGCGATCATCGAGCATCAGGCGGACCGGGCTGTCTTGCGGAAAGGCGCCGATCCGCGGAAGGACCAATCGTATTTTTTGTTCAGCCTGAAACAGGCGCAACTGCGTCGTGCCCTGACGCCGCTGGGGGCGATGTCGAAGCCGGAAATTCGCGATATCGCCCGTTCGTTAGGCCTGAAGGTGGCCGACAAAGTGGACAGCCAGGAGATCTGCTTTGTGCCGGGCAATGATTACAAAGCATTCCTCCGATCGCATCTTGGTGAAACCGAATTCCACGCCGGCGGCATCTACGATCTCGCAGGCACCTATCTCGGAGATCACGGCGGGATTGAGATGTTCACGATCGGCCAGCGGAAAGGATTGCCCGGTGGCTCTGCGCAACCGCGTTACGTCGTCGATATTGATCCGCAGACAAATCGCGTGATCGTCGGCGGCGCCGAAGATCTGATCGCGGACGAATTCGAGGTTGATCGCGTCAATTGGGTGAGCCGCGGGAGCTTGGACGTTGAGGCGGAAGTCGCCGTAAAAATCCGCTATAGCCATCCGGGCACGCGCGCCACGATCATTCCGTTGAGCGACGATCGTGTGCGAGTGGAATTGCACGACGCGCAGAAAGCCGTCACGCCCGGCCAGGCGGCGGTGTTTTATGATGGAGATGTCGTCGTCGGAGGCGGTTGGATTTGTCGGGCGGAGGCCCTTGTGCCGGCGTGATCGAGCGCGCGGTGCGATTGGCCTTCAGTACGTTTCCAGACGCTCCCACCGCCCGCCGGATCGCGCACGAAATCGTGTCCGCGCAGCTCGCAGCCTGCGCGAATGTTCTGCCAGAGATCGAATCGATTTACCGCTGGAAAGGGGACGTCGAGCGCGCGGCCGAGACACTCGTTTTGTTCAAGGTCTCGACCGAAGGGTACGGGGCGTTCGAAGAGCGACTAAAGTCTCTGCACCCTTACGAACTGCCGGAGATCATCGCGCTCGAGATCACCGCCGGGCTCCCGGAATATTTGCGCTGGGTGACGGAAGGTTGCCGGCCAGTCAGGCTGTCTGATTAGCGCGTAGTGGAATCGGCCGGCTTCGGTGGCGGCGGCCCGTTGCGGAATTCCCGGTGTCGAATCTTGCCGCCCGTATATGCGATATAGCCGCCGGCGCCGAGCGCAGCAAAACCGAGAAGGAGCGTGGCGACAACGAGCGGTCTTGCGGAGCGCGGCCATTTCTTCGGCACGAAGATCGCAGCCGCGGCCAACGCTGCGAGCGCATAAAAAACGGGGAGAAACCGGTCTGCGCGGCGCACGTGCGCTTCGAGCCAAGCCCGGCCGGGTTCGTCTGCCATCGAGAGGACACGGTCATACGCGGCATCGCCATAATACGCGACGGGCCACGCCGAAAGCGCGGTCGCGAAGATGAGGATCAGCGCGGTGAGCTGGCCGCCGCGACTCCGCAAATACAGAGCAGCGAGCAGCCCTAAAACGCCAATCGCCAATCCATAAACCGGCAATGGATTGAGCAGGACGTGACGGTATTCGGGTTGCTGCAGCTCCCGCCAGAACGCTTCCATCGTCAGCGCATCTGCTCGGTCTGCCGGGCGAAAGTAATGTCCGCGACCGGCGAATATTTCGCCCAGTCTTCCGCGCAAAAGTGCCACCACTCCGTCCGTAATCCGTAGAAGCCAACGCGGCCCATCGCGCGCTGAAGCATCTGCAGATTGAACCGGACGGTCGCGTTGGTCCCGTGGTAAACGAGCATCGCGGCGGGCGTAAAATTATCGAAGTCCGTCGGCATCGCGACGTCGCGGCCCCAGCTGTCTACGAGAGTCGCATCAACGGCCGCGCCGCGCGTGTGCAGCGATCCGACGCCGTCGTTCGGATCCGCGACGAAGGTCGTCTGATGGGTCAATTGCCAGAGCTGTTCATGAGCGGCGCGCGGCCGATACGCGTCCCAGATTTTCAACCCGTAACCGTTCGCATGCAGAAATTTTTGCGCTGCGACCAGGCGCTCTGCGACCGTCGCCCGCACCATCGCCGGCATGTGGATCGGATAAAGCGCGCGGCGGGTGACGTTTTTCTCGGTCGCATATCGCAGGTCCACGAGGATCGAAGGATCGACAGTCTTGATATTGACCATCGGGATTTCGGCCGTTTGACCGCGCAGCGCCGAAGTAGCGGTGAAGTTGAGCGCCGACGCCAACGCGGCGATCAAGATGACAAAACGAAACACAGGTGACGGCGAAGTTAAGGATGGTGCGGACGGCGCGTCGCCGGTCGCGACTACTATTGTTCCGCCAGGACCGCGGGAGCGTCCGTTTTAGCGATGCGCTGCAGGAGAAGTCGAGCACTATTCTCCGGCACATCGAAGCGCGCTTCGAGATTGGCGCCATCCGTCTCGACGTCTGGTCGCTCCGCGCAAAGGACCAGATTCGAGTCCTGCAAACGCAGCCAATGCGGCGCATCATCGCGCAGTTTGCCCGCGAGTTCGGTGGCCGCCTCGGAGGATTTGAGTTTCATCAGGAGACGCGCTTTCACCGGGTTCTGCAGGTTAACCGAAAGAC
>JALYZW010000002.1 GCA_030945725.1 Verrucomicrobiota bacterium
CTGAATTTCGCACCGCGCGCTCGAGGTGAGAATCGTAAGGCGAACCAAGTCATGCAGCCCATCCCATTCGGCGAAGATGTGGCGCCGAAGGCGAGCTATCTAAACAATGTGCATGTCGATGTGAACGCTCAACTGCGCCCCTTTACCGAATCACTCGGCTCTGCAACGTGACTGGAATCGCGGCGCCGCCCATCAGGCGTCAATTGTCGCGCGATTGGTCGAGGCGGTCAGTTGCCGCTAAAAGAAGAAGGAACCTATGACGCCCGAAAAACTACAAGACCCAACGACGAAATATCCGAAGCCACCATTCAACGGTCAGGAACAGCCGTGGCCGGGCCTCGCGAACAAGATGGAGCCTCGGCCGGATCACGGCGAAAATAGTTACAAGGGCTCCGGCCGGTTAGTCGGCCGGAAGGCGCTGATTACCGGGGGCGACTCGGGGATGGGGCGCGCGGCGGCGATTGCTTACGCGCGCGAAGGCGCAGATGTGGCCATTAATTATTTCCCGACCGAAGAAGCCGATGCGCGAGAGGTGATCGAGTTGATCAAAGCGGAGGGTCGGAAGGCGATCGCGCTTCCGGGCGATCTGCGGGACGAAGCTTTCTGCGTGAAACTGGTCGCGGACTCGGTGAAGGCTCTCGGCGGCCTGGACATTCTGGTCAGTAACGCGGCGCGGCAGCAAACGCGCGCTTCGATTCTGGAACTCTCGACCGAGGATTTCGATGCGACGATGAAGACGAATATCTACGCTCCATTCTGGATCATAAAGGCGGCCGTGCCCCACCTGCAGCCGGGCTCCGCGATCATCGGCACCACATCGGAACAGGCGACCGATCCGTCGCCTGAGCTCTATGATTACGCGCAGACAAAAGCCGCGACGACCAATTACGTCAGGTCGCTGGCAAAGCAGCTCGCGTCTAAAGGAATCCGAGTGAACGGAGTGGCGCCCGGTCCCATCTGGACCCCGTTGCAAGTGAGCGGCGGAGCCACGCAGGAGAAACTGAAACAATTCGGAGGCCAGACGCCGATGGGCCGACCGGGGCAGCCAGCTGAACTGGCATCCATTTATGTGCAACTCGCCGCGAGCGATGCCAGCTACGCGACCGGCCAGGTCTACGGTGCTGCTGGCGGAAGCGGCCAGCCGTAGCGCCCGTGTTCAACTTGATGCACTCCTCGCCGGCGCGATCGAGCGCGCGCTAAACAGTCGCGGCACACGCGTGACCTTCTTGTTCGCGCCGATCTGATTCCGGATCACCGCCGAAACAAAATTTCAACCGTCGCGGAGGCTTGCTGTGTACGACGACGCCGTCGTAATACTAGGCGCGATGCGCGGCAGAACCGCACCTCCGGAACGCTGGCCTAACGAGAGGCTTTAGTGCAGGCCGCAACCTCGGTGGAATAAAGCTGCGATTCGGAGTTCGAACAAAATCGTCGAGCGACGTGAGCGGGAGCGACGCAAGGCCGCCTCCCGAGAAAGTTTCGCCGCGTTTCGAGAGTTCGGTCACGCCAACGATGATGATGGCTGAGACGAGAACTTTGATGAGGTATTGCGTCATCAGAGGAGGATCACACGCGTTCCCATTCCTGCCATTCTTCGCGGCCGGTGAAAAGCTGGATGGAATCGGTGACTTTTTCACTGTGGCGGAGGCGAAACTTCTTCACGAATAACGTGTTCGCCTTCTCGCGCGGTAGCGGGAATGGCGGTCCCTCCGGGTCTTCTTCGCCGTAGAAGAAGAAGCCACCGAGCACACCACCGGGGCGAAGCAGTTCCGCCACGCGTCCGGCATATTGCTCCCGCAACGATCTCGGCAATGCGCAAAGAAACGTGCGCTCGTAAATCATGTCGAAGCGACTTACTCCGAACTCGTGCTGGAAGAAATCGGCGACTAACAATCTATCGCCGAGCTTACCTAACGAGGCTGCTGCCTGCGCGACCGCAGCCGGTGAAAAATCGATCGCGGTCGTGACGAACCCCGCTTCGACGAAGGCGCGGATTGCGTTCTGATCGTTGCCACAACCGGGAATTAATACTGCGCCTGGCTTTGTTCGCCGCAGGAACGCATCGAGCGCCTGCGGGATTCCTCCGAGAACCCATGGCGTGTCGCCCGATGCATATCGGTTGTTCCAGAAATTCGGCCGCAATTTCCATGGTCTAAGTCTAAGGCGGAAATCGACAGATGCCTCGCCGCGGCGCGCCGTGACTGGTAGGTTCCGGATCGATGGCTCCACGATCCATTCCACTGCCGCGGCGCGCTTCATTCTCGGACGCAGAGCTGATGCGCAATGCGACGGAGTTCAACGATCGCATGCAGCAGCGGCGCACCGTGCGCGACTTTTCTGAACGACCGGTGGCGCGTGAGGTGATCGAATCGTGCCTGCGCGCCGCGGGCAGTGCGCCCAATGGCGCAAACCTGCAACCGTGGCATTTCGTGGCCGTGGCCGATCCGGCGGTGAAGCATGAGATCCGCGTCGCGGCGGAAGACGAGGAGCGCGAATTCTACGAGCACCGCGCGCCAGCCGCGTGGCTGGAAGCGCTGGCGCCGCTCGGGACCGATTCGCGCAAACCGTTTCTCGAAATCGCGCCGTGGCTGATTGCCGTCTTCTCGCAGCCCTACGGGATACTGCCGGACGGCACGCGCATGAAGCATTATTACGCGACCGAATCAGTCGGCATCG
>JALYZW010000009.1 GCA_030945725.1 Verrucomicrobiota bacterium
GTACCACGAAATCGCAGAGGCGCTCGGGTGCTCGATCGGCACGGTGATGTCGCGCCTGTTTTACGCGCGTAAGAAATTGCAGACTTTACTGAGGGATGTTTATGAAAACGTTTGAGGAAAAATGGACCGCGTGGCTCGATGGCGAGCTGGAAGGAAACGAGCTGGTCGAATTCGAAGCCGCGCTGCCCGACAAAGCCGCGGCAGACGCGGAAAAAGCGGACGCGCTCAAGCTCGGTGCATTTCTGAAAGAACAGCTTCCTGTCGCGGCGATGGGGAACGAGGAATTTTTCAATCATCAATTGCTGGCCCGGATTGAGAGGGACGAACCAGAACCCGAGCGGGCGCAAGCGGCGGATCACGTCCCAGCCGGATGGTGGTCGCTCGGTCGTCTGCTTTGGGCTGGCGCGGGTTCGCTCGCGATGTTTGCGGTGTGCGCCTTTTTCGTCATGCGGGAGACCAACCCGGCCGATCAGTCGCATTACCTCACGCAAGTCCTGAACGCGCGGGTCGATCCCGCCGTGAGTCCGGATGCGACGATCTCGATGTTCGAATCGAAGGAAGAAAAGGTCACGGTCGTTTGGGTCGATGGCCTGCAATCGCTCCCTTCTGAATACGCCGCGAAATAGCGCTTCGATGTTTCTTCGTCGATTTCTGCTCGTGACCGCCGTCGCGCTTATTTGCACGGCCGGCGATCGTGCAAAAGCGGCGGGCGCTGAAACGGTCTGGAGCGGCCTCGTGATGGCGACCAATGCGCGGCAGCCCGAGGCGATGCCGACGGAACTGACACGCCTGCAGGACACGCTCAAGGGGGTCTTCGGATATAATCAGTTTAAGGTCATCGGACAATCGCAGAAGGTCGTCCGAACGGGCGAAGAGGACTGGCTGGCCTCGAGCAAATACTTCTCGCTTCATGTCGATGCGAAGGGCGGAACGAGCGCTGGCTACCAGCTGAACCTGCAGCTGTTCAAAGAGCAGCAACTGCTTCTCGAAACCGAAGCAAAGTTGAACAAGAGCAGTCCTCTCGTGATCCGTGGACCGCAGATCGGCGATGGGCAATTGTTACTCGTGCTGATCGTCCAATAACGCCCGCGGCGGCGTCGCGCAGACGACAGCGCGGGGGATGAGACGCTGACTTCTTGACCGGGGCGCGATCGACCGAATAGCAGATGCGCAGGCGGCGCTTCGTAGTTTAGTGCGAGCCATGCGTTTCTTTTTTCCTCTGCCGTCGCTGGTGATTGGTTTGTCCCTCTGCGCGATGGAGGGGAGCAAAGCGGAAACGCCTTTCGATTTCGCGAGCACCCCCGGCAAGCTGCCGAAGCAGGTGGTGCCGACGGAATACGCCGTTCGCATTGTCCCCGATCTTTCGTCTCGCAGCTTCACCGGAGCGGAGACGGTGAAACTCGACGTCCGCCAGCCCGCGCACGAGCTGGTCTTGAATGCTGCGGAGGTGCAGATCAGCTCCGCGTCCGTCGACGGCCGGGAGATTGCAGCTGAGCATATTCGCGCCGACGAAAAACAGGAAACGCTGACGATCGCGCTCGACTCCGCACTGGCACCCGGCACGCACACTCTGGCGCTCGGATTCTCCGGAAAGATTAACCAAAAGGGCCAGGGCCTTTACGCGGCGGAATACCAGGAGGAAGGCAGCGGCATGAAGAAGGTCATGCTCGGCACGCAATTCGAAGCAGCGGACGCCCGCCGTTTATTCCCCTGCTGGGACGAGCCGAGTTTTCGCGCGCGTTTTCAGCTCACAGCACTCGTGCCGGAGAATTTTTCCGCGATCTCGAATATGCCGGTCGAGAAAGAAACAAAAGTCGGCAACGCAAAAGAAGTGCTCTTCGCGATGACGCCGCCGATGGCGAGTTATTTGAATGTGTTCGTGGCGGGCGAGCTGGACTCGATCGAGGCAAAAAGCGGCGCGACGACGATCCGCGCGGTGACGACGAAAGGCAAAGCGGAGCGCGGCCGTTACGCGCTCGAAGCGACGGCGCAGATTCTCCAGTATTACAACGACTACTTCGGCGTGGCGTTTCCGTTGCCGAAACTGGACCAGATCGCGGTGCCGGGCGGCTTCGGCGGCGCGATGGAAAATTGGGGCGGGATCACCTACTTCGAATCCGCGCTTCTCTTCGACCCGAAGAATTCTTCGTCGGAAACAAAACAAAATGTGTATGCGGTGATTGCACACGAGATGGCGCACCAATGGTTCGGCGATCTCGTGACCATGGCGTGGTGGGACAACCTTTGGCTGAACGAAGGATTCGCCTCCTGGATGGGCAGCAAATGCACCGCGCATTTTAATCCGGATTGGGAAGTCTGGTTGCGCACAGGACGGCCGCGAGATCCGAGCCGGCGCTACGGCATGCCGAAAGAAGCGGCCATGGAAGGTGATGCGCGCGCGACGACACACCCGATCCAGCAGACGATCGCGACGGAAGCGGAAGCGAACAGCGCCTTCGACGACATCACGTATAAGAAGGGTCAGTCGTTCATCCGCATGCTCGAGAGTTTTCTCGGGGAAGATGTTTTTCGCGATGGCATCCGCAAGTACGTTGCCGCGCATAAGTTTTCCAACGCCACGACCGCGGATTTGTGGAACGCGCTCGGTGCAGCGTCCGGCAAACCGGTTGCGGAAATTGCGGCCGGCTGGACGCAGCAGCCAGGGTTCCCGCTCGTTAGCGTGAAGCGGGATGGCAACAAAATCAGGCTAACCCAGCAGCGTTTCGCGGTGCACTACCCCGAGCCCAGTGCGCTGGAATGGAAGATTCCCCTCACCTACTCGATAGCCGGAAAAGGAAATTTTTCGGCTTTGCTCATGACCGCGAAGACGGCAGAGATCACGGACGTCCCGCCGGCGCGCGCGGTGAAGTTTAACGTCGATGGCGCAGGAAATTATCGCGTCGCCTACGACGAGGCGTCGTGG
>JALYZW010000029.1 GCA_030945725.1 Verrucomicrobiota bacterium
GGGTGAGGAGAAGCGACTGAGCCTCGTTCCGATAACCGCTGCGCTGCGCGCGCGCTCTCGCCGCGAGGTCGATCGCGACGTTAAAGACCGACTTCAACGGCTGACCGATCGCTTCGCGCGAACTCCAGCCGGTTAGTCCTTCGCCGGCATTATTGATCATGATGATCTTGCCTTGCACGTCGGTCGTGATGACGCCGTCACCGATCGAGCGCAAGGTGACCGCGAGGCTTTCCTTGTCGGCTGCGATTTCCTGCTCGAAGCGTTTCCGCTCGGTCACGTCCCGCACCATCGCGACGTAAAGTTTGTTCCCATCGACCTTCATTTCGCTGAGCGAAATTTCGACTGGGAAGGTAGCGTGAGTGCGCGTCCGGCCCATCGCCAGCGTGGTGCTGCCGGTCGTCCGTGCGAGATCTTCCCAAGCGCATGCGATCGGGGTCGCTTCGGGGTCGGCGCTGTACGTCTTCGGCACCACTTTCGTGAAGCTGTGGCCGACGAGTTCGTTATTGATGCACCCAAACATCTTCTCGGCCGCCGGATTCATCGAGCAAATCGCGCCTTGTTCGTCGACCGTGATCATACCGTCGAGAATGTTCTCGATGATCGACCGGATGCGCGTCTCGACGCCTTCGAGTTTCACGAGCTGACGTCGAACGAGGACAAAACTGTAGCTGTTTGACACCGCGAGCAGTCCAACTGCGATGACGCAAAGGATGGCAAGGGCGGTGGTTTTCATGATCCGTTCGCGCGTCGCCGCCTCGGATCGATTTTGATACACTCCGAGTTCGTTCGTCTCGAAATTGGCCAGCAGTTGCCGCACTTCCGTCATCAGATTTTCGCCGTTTGCTGAACAGCGAGCATCGCCGAAAGATCTTTGCCGGCGCGTTTCGCATCCATTTCTGGATTCGCTGAGGTGTTGATCCACTGCTCGATCGTGGATCGGATTTTCGCGAGCTCCTGCGCTTGCTCAGGCGAATTAGCGATCAGGAGCGAGAGGTAGCCGTGGTAAGTGTAGAAATCTGCTGTCGCGCGCCGATAACCCTCGTTGAAAGTCGCGTCGCCGGTCAAGAGAAAGCCGCGCTTCTCTTTCTGCATCTCGATGGTCGAACGCTCGAGCTTGGTCAGGAAATCGAGAATGTTGGTCGATTGCGCCGCCCATTCCTGGTCGCGCATGCGGGCATTGAGAACGATCTGTTCTTCGTTCTGCAATGATTGCAGGATCTCTCGCGCCTGATCCAGCAGTGAGTTGCCGAGCGCTTTCGGCGTCATCGCCGCGGAATTTTCCGGCGGCGAGGTGGCCCGCGCGGCGCGCGCATTCATCTGCGGGATCGCGATCGTGTTCAACCAATTTTGCACGATCTCCTGCACTTTCATGACGCGCTTGCGCTGGCGCGAACTATCGAGAATCAGCAGCGTTAATTCATCCACCCGGCGGCGGATCAGTTCGCGGCGTTTCTCAAACGGCTCGATGTAACCAGCGTTTGCAGTTAACAAAAAGCCGCGATGCGCAGTCTCCATCGCAGCGATATCGTTCTCGATCACGCTGCTGAGGCGCATGACATCGATTGTGTGCGCGCGGAGTTCCTCTTGCTGATGATTCCGAATCGCGAAGAACAGGAACAATCCCGCGAGGAAGGCGATGACGGCGATGCCTGCGACCGTTCCCGACAGAGATTTGAAGGTAAAATTCTTTTGGCTGAAAAGCCACGCGCCGCTGCGGGCCAGGATCCCAGGACGCGCGCTCAGTCTACGCGTAGGGCTATCGGCCTTTGTCATCACAACTCGGAGAAGCAGGTATTCTGCCAAGCGGCGCTACGAAGCGTTCGCGCGCCTCGCTGAGCCATGATGGAGCAGCCTTAGTACCGTACTCGCACCAGAATCAGGCCTCCCGCCGGCGCGACAAAGCGACCACCTTTCGAACGACCGCCGCCCGGCCGCAAGCGCGCGAGAATTTCCGCGACGGAGCTCTTGCCCAGCCCGGCCTGAACGATCGCACCGACGATCAGACGCACCATCTTATAGAGAAAGCCGTTTCCATCGAACTGCATGGTGATCGCGCGGCCGGCCAGCGAAATCCGGACCGACGAGATTATCCGAACCGTTGTCTCGACAGCTGATCCGCGATTGGCCGCGAAGCCGGCGAAATCGTGTTCGCCGGCGAACAGCCGTGCCGCTGCCGTCATCGCATCGTAATCGAGCGGTGACGCGACATGCCACGCGCGACCAGATTCGAATGGGGGCAAAACGCGATCATTCCAAATGCGATAGCGATACACCTTGCCGCGCGCAGAAAATCTCGCGTGAAAAGAATCCGGCACGTAGCGACAATTCAGGACGCGGATCGCAGGCGGTAATCCGGCGTTCGCCGCTGAGACCCAACGCTCCGCGGTGAATCGTCGGCTCGGTAAGTCGACATGCGCGCTTTGCGCGAGGGCATGCACTCCGGAGTCAGTCCGACCAGCGCCGTGGACTCGCACTTCGGTTCCGCAGATGCTCGCAAACGCGCGCTCCAGATGATCTTGAATCGCATTTCCGTTCGCCTGGCTCTGCCAACCCGCGAACTGACTGCCGTCGTATGCGACGATAAATCGTAAGCGCATTCAATCCGCGAGCGAAGATTCGTCGTTGACCGAAACGTCGGGGGGAAGCGAATCGAGATAGGTTTGGAGAATCATTTGCGCCGCAACCTGATCGACAAATCCGCGCGTGTTTCGGGTCTTTTGGCCGCCGGCGCGCAAGGCGCGATTTGCCGCGACCGTGCTCAGCCGCTCATCCTGCGTCAGCACGGGACACGGCAACACGCG
>JALYZW010000055.1 GCA_030945725.1 Verrucomicrobiota bacterium
ATCCCTCTGATGGCCATGCGTCCAAGCGTTCTCGCTCGCGTTTGCAACTGCAACGGGATCGACACCTTTCTAGTCGTTACTTCGGTCATCTGCCTCGCGACCGGTATCGGCTATGTCGTTGGCGCAACAAAGGCGCGGGCTAGTCTTGGCCTGCGCGCGGATTAGCGCTGGTTTGCAGTCACCGTTGCTGATTTAATTCGTCAGATCGTATGAGGACAATTCCGCGCAGCATTGCTGTGGCTAGACCGCACCGTTAGCCTTCAACGATGAGAGTAGTCAAACGAGCAACTGCAACAGGGTTTTTCTTGGTGGCGCTGGTCTTGGCCGTCCTCATCTTCCCGCGCCCGCTGTTCGGCTATTCAATGGAACATGGCAATTACCGCGTCAGATCCGACCGTCCGATTGTCCCCGCTATAGCGGGCGTGCTGGACGATGCGACCCGGCGACTGAGCACCTCCGAGCTGTACGATCCTAACGTGACCTTTGACCTATTCATCTGCAATGAGCCGTGGCGGTTGTGGCTGTATAGCCAAAGTTTCAACGCCTCGATCGGCGCCGTCACCGACAACTGGCTGACGCGCAACATCTATCTGCGCGAAGCGGATGTCGCATCAAACAGGCTGATTCCACCTCGCGGCCGGCTTGCCGATGCTGACGTTCGACCGCTGTCTTACTTCATTGCGCATGAGGCCACTCACGTTATGCAGTCCCGCACATTCGGGAGGTTAATGAAATTTCGCTATCCAAAGTGGTTAATCGAGGGTTATGCCGACTTCGTCGCTAAAGCCGGCTCTTTCGATTTCGAGGAGAACCGGCGCTTGCTGCAAGAAGGCGATCCGCGACTCGATTATGCAAGGAGCGGGCTCTACAGAGGCTATCACCTCATGGTGGCGATGCTGATTGAAAAGGAGCATCACAGAATCCGCGAGCTGTTTTCTGATCCGCCGAATGAGGACGATGTGATACGCGCGCTCCATGATTCGGAGCGGAATTGAGGCGTTCTATTCAAGCGATTCGGGAGCCGATTCGGCTGCGAAAATATTCCGAACAGCGGAGTTGAGAGATTCGGTGAGTGCAACGGGACCGCAGTATAAGCGTTGAAGCGAGCAGTCGGCCTCAAGGCGGCTGCAATCTGCTCATATTGTGGTCTATTCCACCTAATCCTTCAAAAGTCGGCATGGAACCGTTTGAGCGGCTGCGGTCGACTACTAAGCAAAGTTATCATTTAGCCACTTTCGCGCCGAGTAGTCGCGGTGCGACTTGTACCGCATTGGCGGTTCTCGCGGTGCACTCGCCTTCCTGGTGCGCCGGAATCATTTTATTCGGCGCTCGATCAGAAACGCGAATCCCGCTAGTGCGGCGAAGATTGCGCCCGCGACAAATGTCGCAGAGGGGCCTACGGCGGTCCAAAGGGCACCGGCGATGACACTCGCCAGCAACAGCGAAGCGCCACCCACAAGATTGAAGATGCCGAATGCCGTGCCGCGTAACGTCGGTGGAGCTGCGTCCGCGACGACTGCCGAAAGCAAACCTTGGGTCAGACCCATGTGGAGACCCCAGAGCGCCGCTCCCACAAAGACGAGCGACGGCGCCCTCGCCGCCGCAAACGTAAGATCCGCCGCGACGAGAACGCCAAGTCCAACTACAAGCAGCGTCCGCCGGCTCAAGCGATCGGCTGCGAGTCCTGCCGGGTATGAAGCGACGGCGTAAACCACGTTCATCACCACCATGACGACGGGCACGTACCCGATGGCGAGCCCTACGTTGCTGGCCCGCAGCACCAAGAAGGCTTCGCTGAAACGCGCCATCGTGAAGATCCCGCCCAGCACCACGATGAACCAGTAGTGCTGGGGCAATCGTCTGGCGTCGGCAAAAGAAATAGGGAGGCGTGGTATTGCGCCGCCGTGCTCATCTCTGGGCTCCCGAATGGCCAACGAAAGCAACCCAACCGCAATGAAGGCCGGAATGACGCCGACCCACAGCACCGCCTTGATGTTGTTTGCGAACCACGCCATCAGACCCACCGCGAGTAGCGGACCCACAAATGCTCCGACGGTATCGAGGGACTGACGAAGGCCGTAAGCGGCACCGCGCTTCTCTGGTGGCGTGACGTCGGCGATCAGCGCGTCGCGTGGGGCACCACGGATTCCTTTGCCGATGCGGTCGACGAATCGCGCGCTAAAGATCCAGCCAATCGACGTGGCCAGAGGGAAAAGAGGCTTGGTGATCGCACCAAGGCCGTAGCCCAGGATAAGGAGCGGTTTGCGTTTTCCGACGTAATCGCTCAGAACGCCGGAAAAGATTTTTGTGATTGAACCGGTCGCCTCCGCGGCCCCTTCAAGAAAGCCGATGGTGGTCATGCTCGCACCCAGGACTGAGACCATGAAGATGGGCAGGAGGCTGTGAACGAGCTCCGAAGAGATGTCCATAAACATCGAGCCAAACCCGAGCGCCCAGATGGTGCGCGGCAGCGCGCGCAGTGACTTGCGCCTAGGCGGAGGTATCGGCGTCATGGTTTGGCCGATGCGGTTCAAACCGCCCGTAACGTAAAGCGAGAGTCGGAAGCACGAGCAGGTTGAGCGCGGTGGAAGTGAGAAGTCCACCCAGAATTACGATTGCCATCGGGCCCTCGATCTCGCGGCCCGGACTGCCGGCGCCGATTGCGAGCGGCAACAATCCGAGGGCCGTGACTAGCGCTGTCATTAAGATCGGCGTGATACGCTCGGACGCCCCGCGGATCGCAGTTTCCAGCCCCCAACCGACGCCCTCGACGGCGACCAGATGTTCGTAGTGCGAGATCATCATAATTGAATTGCGAAGAGTGATTCCAAACAGGGTCACAAAACCGACCATGGCGCCGATCGAGACAAGACCGCCCGTCGCGAAAATTGCCAGGACACCGCCGACGAGCGCGAAAGGCAGATTGGCCAGGACGAGGAGCAGATTGCGCCAGCCGCCCATCACGATCGAAAGCAAGAGGACAATACCAAGGCCGGCGAGGAGGGAGTGCACCAGTAAGTCGCGCTTAGATTGCGCCTGCGCCGCCGCGGCACCGGTGTATTCGACGTAGCTCCCTTGAGGAAAAGAGACCGCCTTTGTGATCCGTTTGCGCGCATCGGCGACAAACGAGTTCACATCGCGGCCCGCGACATTGCAGGTGATCGTCTGCACGCGTCGGGCGCCGTTGTGCAGGACAATGTAACGGCCACCCGTTTGATAAATGTCAGCGACTTCGCGCAATGGGATGTACGGCCCCGATCCACTGCGCAGCGGCAACAGACCGACGGAGGCAATGTTGCGTTCAGCCGGGTCGAGGATGGTGGAAACAGAAAAGACTCGATTGCCCTCGTAGATCTGACCGCTTTCCGCGCCTTGATACGCCGTCCGCACCGCGTCCATCACGTCGACAGCCTCGAAGCCCCAGAGCGCCAAGTCCTGCGGGCGCAGCCGGATCGCTAGTTGCGGCGTGCCCGGAGCGGACTGCACCTGCACTTCGGTCGCACCCTTCGTTTGATTGAGAACGCGAGCCACTTCAATCGCCTTCGCGTCGAGCGCATCGAGATCATCCCCGTAAATGTTGATGACGACGGACGCGGTGAAGCCCGAGATCGTTTCCTCCACGCGTTCAGTCAGGAATGTTTTAACGGCAAAATTGACTCCGGGAAATTGGGCCAACAGCTTGCGCATATCGCCCAGCGCCGACTCGGCTTGATCCCCTTTCAGCGCTTTGAGGTCGACTTCGAATTCGCTGTAGTGCGTCCCGAAAACATCATCCGCTTTCTCGGCGCGCCCCGCACGCTGAGCCACCGAACGCACGAACGGCAGCTTCAATAATTCTTCTGTCACTCGTCCTCCGAGACGCAACGAATCCGACAGCGACGTCCCCGGAACAGCCGACATGTGGACAATGAAGTGGCCCTCGCGCAGTTCGGGCAGGAAACTGCCGCCGAAAAGCGGCAGCATCGCCAGTCCGATCAATGTCAAAGCGCCGACGGTGCCGAGCACCGATCGAGGTCGCTCTTCGATCCAGAGTAGCACCGCCCGATACCGCATCTTGAGTGTGCGCACGACCGGCGGCTCCGTGTCTTCGAGATGCCGCTCTCCTAAAAGGGTCAGACATAAAGCCGGCGTCAGGGTCAAGGCGACCAGCAGCGACGCTAGCACCGCTGCGATGTAGGCGACGCCAAGCGGGGCGAATAATCGACCCGCGACGCCGCTCATCGTCAGGATCGGCGCGAAGACAAGAACGACAGCGAGAGTCGCGTAAACCACAGCGCTTCGGACCTCGATCGACGCATCAAGGACAACACGAAATGGAGCACGCGGATGCGGCAGCGTGCGGTTCTCGCGCAGCCGGCGCAGAATGTTTTCGGCGTCGATTACCGCATCATCAACGACCTCGCCGATGGCAATGGCCAGGCCTCCGAGCGTCATCGTATTGAGGCTTAACCCGAGACGTTCCAGCACAATGACTGCGGCCAAAAGCGACAGGGGGATCGCGGTGCACGAAATTGCCGCCGTCCGCCAGTTCATTAAAAAAAGCGTCAAGACAACGACGACCAGCAACGCGCCGATCAGGAGCGAGGATCGAACGTTGCCGGTGGCGGTTTGGATGAAGTTGGCCGGCCGAAACAGGTCTGCTCGCAGGAGAACTTTTTCGGCTTCGAGCGCCGGTCGCAGCTCATCCAATGCCGCTTCCGCCTGCCGCGTCACTTCGAGTGTGTTCGCGCCATACTGCGCCGAAAGGACGAGAACGACTCCGGCCTTGCCGTTGATCGCGGCGGCACCGAAGGGCGGCTCGGCAGCGTTCACGACATGGCCGATATCGGCGAGCGTGACGTTTCCAAGATTGGTGTGCGTCACGACCGTGCTGCCTAGCTGCTCGGGCGTAAGCGATTGGCCGATAGTCTGGAGAACAATCCGTTGGTTGGCGTTCTCGATGAAGCCGGCTCCAAGGACGCCGGTTGCGCGTTGCGCGGCTGCGAGCACATCTCCGATCGCGAGATTGAATTGAATCAGTTTTTCGCGCTGGATCTGGATTTGAAGTTGCCGGATCTCGCCGCCGAAGACGGAGACTTTCGTAATGCCCGGGACGGCCAGCAGCCTCTGCTTGACCGTCCAATCAGCGAGCGTCCGCAGGTCCATCAGGGAACGGGTTTGCGACGTGAGTCCGATCACGAGCACCACGCTGGTCGAGGAGGTGAGCGGCGTTATCGCCGGTGGCTGAACCCCTTTGGGAAGCTGAGAGCCGATCGCTGCCAATCGTTCGGTGACGGTCTGTCGTGCCCGGAAAATGTCGACATCGGGCCGGAACGCCATGTTGATGACTGACAGCCCCTGAATTGAGCCTGAACGGAGGGACTCAATGCCGGCCACGCCGTTCACTGCGTTTTCGATCGGTTGCGTGACGAGCACTTCCACCTGCTCGGGCGAGAGTCCTGGCGCTTCGGTTTGGATCGTGACGAGCGGCGGCGCGAATTCTGGAAAGACGTCGTATTTTGCGCGCGTCAGCGCGTAGAGACCGTAACCGACGAGCATGCAAGAAAGCGCGATGACGATGCCGCGGAATCGCAACGCAAAGCGAACGATGGCGGTGAGCATCGGAGGCTATTTCCCTTCCTCGCCGACCTGAATCTGGGACCGGAATTCTTCCGACAGCAGAAACTGCGCGCCGGTCGTCACAATGCGCTCGCCCGGGCTCAATCCGGTTGTGACAAACCAGCCGCTTTCAACCGGGGAATCCGTGGGGATGGAGCGCCGCGTGAATTCTCCCGCCTTGGTCTCGACGTACACCCACGGTTTGCCCTGCCACCAAACCGTCGCGTCGCCCGGGACGATAACTCCTTTCAACTCTTCGCCGGCTGGCATCAGCACGACGACCGTCATTCCAGGCAGCAACTGCGTTTCTCCGCCTGGTGCGATGTAAAAGAAACTTTCGCCCTGCAGCCGCGGATCGCTCCGCAAGGCTCGCGACACGAAATGCGCGGGCACTAATCGGCCATTCGAGCTTTGAACAGAAATCGTTTCCGGCGGAGTCGCTTCCGATATCCCGCGAGGCAAAGAAACTTGTAACAAGACGTCCTGGAAGTGCAGCAGGCGTTGGAGCTCCGGATCATTTCCTTTCAACCATTGGCCAATCACACTTCCCCATTGCTGCTGAGCTTGCGCCGCGAAACCTTCGACCGCGGCGTTGTCGGCGCGAGAGGTCGCTTCCGCATTCTGCACCACCTCGTCCGCGACCGCGCCCTGTTTGCGCAGTGAGCGCTCGCGTTCCACGTCCCTTCTCGCGTATTCCACCGCCGCCTGTGCTTTGGCGTAGCTGCTGCGCAAGTCAGAGAGCGCCTGCAATTCCACCGCCATGCCGTAGGCGCGGGTCTGGGCACGATGCGTTTCCGCAGCGAGCTGCGTCGAGGCGATTTCACTTTTTGAAATCGTTTCCTGATTGAGCGAAATGACCGTTTCGCCTCCGTGCATGGAAACGCGCGATGGTGCCTTCACCGGAGCTTCGCTCTTGGCTTCCACCGCGCGGTCTTTGCGGCCGCCCACGTATGCCCACAGCAGCAGCGACGAGACGCCGACCGCGACAAGGATGATGATAATTTTTTTCATTTGCTAAAGGTGTGTTGAGCAAAGTTTCGCTTTGCCCGGCCAATCGATCCGAAGAGCCCGCAAATGGCGCGAAGGCGCACCACATCGGCAGACCGCAACTGACGCTCCTCTGCGAGAGGAGTCAGTTATGAAGCAAGCGAAGGAGCGCGCGGAGGCGCCGCCGAGCGAAATGCAAATTGCCACCGCTTACAAAACTCTGGCGGAGCGACACCGAAGGCGACGCCCTCGATAGCACCCTGAATTAACCCAGAATCGAGGGGTTCACCAAGTAACGCGGCGAACGGAGGCGGTACTGGCGCGACGACACTGTGGCCGTCAGCAACTTTGAACGGAGAGGAGTCGAAATTCCAGCAGGGGGCGCTTTGGGAGGACTCTCCAATTGGGGAGCCGTCGTCGTCCGCCGTGATTCGGCCCGCGCGCTCAAGGAAGCAGAACGATGTCGCCGAGATCCAAGAGACCAGCAACAGCGTCGCTACAATTTTGCCCAGTCGATTCACTCGGAGGCACTAGACGCCGGGCTGTTGCGATCATCAATCATATGTTTGCTCGGAGAGGATTCGGAAGCAGCACGTTTACGTGCATTCCATCAGTCAATGGGAGACTGCAATATTATCGTCTATTTCGTCCTACGGGCAGCTTTACGGCTCCTCAGAGCGCCGCGAGCGCGGCTTTAACCTTTTGCTCGATGAGGTCTCGGACGGCGCGGAACTCGTCAGGTTCTAAATGTTTTGGGTCGGGAATTTGCCAGTCTTCGCGGCGCTTTGCGCGAACGAATGGACACGCATCGCCGCACCCCATTGTGGCGACGAAGTCGTATTCTTCGTCAGGGATTTCACCGAGGGACTTCGATCCATGCGTAGTCAGGTCGTAACCAACATCGCGCATCGCCGCGATCGCCTTCGGGTTCACGATGCCGGACGGCCGCGATCCGGCGCTATACGCTTCGATTTCATCGCCGCCATGCATGCGCGCAAACGCTTCCGCCATCTGACTGCGGTTTGAATTCTCAACGCAGACGAAGAGTACGCGTCGTGGTCTGACCGCCTCTGCCCCCGCCTGAATGATCCGCGTGACTTCTCCAGT
>JALYZW010000355.1 GCA_030945725.1 Verrucomicrobiota bacterium
GCGGACGCTGCGAAAGGACCAACGTCCCGCCGCGTCTCCAGCGAACTTCGGGCCCCGTAGCTCAGCCCGCGCTTGATCCGAATCTCGCGGTTCAGGCGCGAGACGAATCCATTTCCGAGCGCCGCATTCGCGACCAATCCGGCGTAATAATCTGGCGAGTCTCGCTTGATCGCCGGCTTCGCCACCGTGACGGAAGCCTGTCCGGCCTGCGGCATGTCGATGACCACATTGGCCGGCTTCCAATCGGCGAGCTGCCTCTTCGCGGTCGCGGCTGTAGCGGGGTCCCCTTTCCATTCGCCGAAAAATCGCTGCGCGAACGCCTTCCCCTCCTCCAACGTGATGTTCCCGGAAAAAATAAGAGTCGCGTTCGCCGGAGTGTAATAGCTGCGGTAGAGCTTCACGATCTGCTCGCGGGTGATCGCCTGCAAAGTTTCGATCGTGCCGCCGGATGGGTGACCATATTCCGTGGAACCAAAAACGACCCGGCTCGTTACGTATGCGGCGAGCGAGGCCGGCTGTTGCAGAGCGACACGGATGCCGTCCAGACGTTGCAGTTTGAGCCGGTCGATTTCTTCCTGCTGGAAACTCGGATGCAGCACCACGTCCGCCAGAATGCTGAGTGCGCGGTCGACCTGGTCCGACATCACAGTCACCGCCGCCGAGGAGGAATCCCAAGCAGCAGCGGACGAGATCGAGCCGCCGAGAGATTCGATCGCGTTCGCGATCTGCGGCGCGGACATTTTTTCCGTGCCTTTGGTTAACAATGAGCCGGTCAGGTTCGCCACGCCGGCAAGATTCTCCGGATCAACTTCGGCGCCGTGTCGGATGACAACATAAGCGGATACCAGCGGCAGTCCGGGGCGTTCCGCGACGATTACGCGCAGCCCATTTTCAAGCGTGACTTCTTTCGGCTGCGTGAAGGTGATCGCGTGCGGCGGGGACGGCGGCGGGGGAACATCGAGGCCGGCAATCGCGAGAACGGAATCGGCGCCCGCGAGACAAACAAGCAGAGGGAGCGTGAGACGAAATTTCGTCACGGCTTTTCCTCCGCGTCAGCTTTCGGCGCGGTCTTCATCGCTTCCGGCAAATATTCGATCAGCACCTTCTTTTTCCCCGTGATGTATTTGTTCAAAACGTCTTTCACCTGCCCGGGCGTCACGGCTTGCAGCTTCGCAAGGTCGGTGTTCACACGGGAAGGATCCGCATACACAACCGCTGCTTCGCCCAGAGCGCTCGCTTTGCCATTATTGGTTTCGAGCTCGAGAATCTTGCCCGTCAGGAACTGGCGTTTCGCCTTTTCCAGCTCCGCATCGGTGACTCCGTTTTTCAAGACTTCGTCGATCTGCGCGGTCAGCGCTTTCTCCGCCTCCGGGACCGATTTTCCCGTCGCGACAACGACGTTGAAGGCAAGCAGGCCGACATCCTCGCGCAGGTCCGCATCGCCGGAAACACGCGCGGCGATTTGCTGCTGGTAAACAAGCGATTGGTAGAGCCGCGACGATTGTCCGCCCGAAAGAATTTCCTCCGCAATCGATAAGGCGGGCGACTCGTCGCTGCGGACGGAAGGCGCCAGGTAGGTGATCGCAAATGCGGGCAGCGGCGCCTTCGCCGTGTAAATCACCTGTTGCTTGTCCTCGGTCCGCGCCGGCTCTTTTGCCGTGACGCGCGGGATCGGTTCCGCGGGCTTCTGCACGGGCTCGAAATACTTCTTCGCCCAGCGATCGAGCTCGTCTTGTTTAAAGTCGCCGACCACGATGAGCGTCGCGTTGTCCGGCCGGTAGAAGGTGGCGTGAAACGCCTGCACTTCGGGCAACTTCGACGCGTCGAGTTCCTCGATGCTGCCGATCCCGGGCCGCTTGTATGGATGGACCGCGAACGAATTCTTCGCGATCGCGAGACCGAATTCGCCGTATGGGTTCGCGAGAATGCGCTGGCGATATTCCTCTTTCACCACATCGCGCTCGGATCCGAAATTGGCATCGTTCAACGCGAGCGACGACATGCGTTCGGCTTCCGCCCAGAGGATTGGCTCAAGATAATTTGAAGGTACGACCTCGTGGTAAACAGTCACGTCATCAGCGGTGTAGGCGTTGTTTTCGCCGCCGATATTTTCGGTCAAGTCGTCGAAGGTGTCCGCCTTCAAGTGCTCGTTCCCTTTGAACATCATGTGTTCAAAGAGATGCGCGAAACCGCTCCGGCCCGGCGGATCATCCTTCGAGCCCACGTGATACCAGACTTGCACTGCGACGGTCGGGCTTTTGTGATCTTCGACCGAGTAAATTTCGAGGCCGTTCGGCAGCGTCGTGTGTTTGAATTCCAACGGCGGGACGGCCGTTTCCGGCGGCGTGGCGGGCCTGTCCGCCGCCGAGAGTACTGAACTGAAGCCGACGCTGAGAATGAGAAGAGTGAGGCGAAGTTTCAAAAGCGTGGCGAGCGACGAGCACCTTAGCCGGCTGTCGGACGCTCGCCACGAAAATCCAGCGCTTTGCGTTTGCACCTGCAATTCGCGCCGCTAAACTTGCGGCTCTTCGCGGGCCTGTAGCTCAGTTGGTTAGAGCATGCGCTTGATAAGCGCAGGGTCACTGGTTCGAGCCCAGTCAGGCCCAGCGTTCGCCTTTGGCGCCGCAGAAGGCGACGATCACTGGTCGGCCGATCCATGCCTGCGCAGTGCGTGCCAACACGCAAACGCGATCACGCCGAGCAACGCACCAGCGGAGTCGAACCCAACATCCGCCGCTGCCGCTCCTCGGGACGGCACGAACGACTGGTGGAACTCATCACTGACGGCGAAGAATGCTGCGAGAACGAAGGCCATCA
>JALYZW010000077.1 GCA_030945725.1 Verrucomicrobiota bacterium
GGATGACGTACGCTGCGATCCGCTCCCGGGTTTCTCTCAACCGCCGATCGCCGTCATTACGCGGCCGGGCTGATATTGGTCGCGAAAACTGTGCTCCAACGGTTTCCGCCGAACCGCTTCGCGGAACAATTCTTCGAGCGCTGCGTCATCAATCGACGGCCGCAAAGCTGGCTTCAGATCGACCTCTTCGTGGTTGCCGAGACAAGGCCGGATCTTTCCGTCGGCGGTCAGCCGCATTTTGCTGCAACTCTCGCAGAAATGGAGATTCGTCATCGCGCCGATAAATCCAACGGAGACACCAAACGCGGGCAACCGGTAGTATGCGGCCGGTCCAAATCCGAGTCGCTTCGTCTCGACTACCATCGTCGTGCGTTCCGCGATCAGGCGTTTTGCTTCCGCGATCGGAAAGAAATTCTCCTCCGTGAGCACGTCCGTGAACGTGACCGGCATCAGCTCGATAAACCGAATCAGCAAACCGTGTTCGGCCGCGTATTCGATAAGCGGCCAGATCTGCTTTTCGTTCACGCCGCGCATCAATACCGCGTTCAATTTGATCTGGTCGATCCCGGCCCGCAGCGCGCTCTCGATCCCTCCCAGAACATCGGCGAGACGCCCGCCGGTGACACGTCCGTAAATCTCCGGATCGATCGCATCGAGGCTGACGTTCATGCTGCGCAGTCCCGCTTTCGCCAGCGTGCCGGCCATGCCCGAGATGCGTGTCGCGTTCGTGGAAAGCCCGACATGCTCGACCCCCGGCAGCGCGATCAATTCGGCGAGGAATTTATCCACGTCGCGCCGGACGAGAGGCTCGCCGCCAGTCACGCGAAAATTGCGAAATCCGAGGCGCACCGCCAGCCGCGCGACATGCAAAATTTCCTCGAAAGTCAGGATCTCGGCCCGCTCCTTCCAGTCGGTAAAACCTTCCGGCAGGCAATAAAGACACCGCTCGTTGCATCGATCGGTGATCGAAATTCGCAGGTAGTCGATCGTACGCTGGCTGCTGTCGATCATCGCCCTATTCATGTAACCGAAATCGAGCGGAGTTTCGACGAATATTCCACGGCGATGTTTTTCTAAATTCCTGCCGTCCAACATCGCGCGCGCGGCGAATCTATCTTGATGGAAGATGAGGATTTGGCGTCTCCGCCTTGTGCGCCCCGCGAACGGATCGACGAAATGCTCATCTTCGGTAGTCCGGCGACGCGCCGGAAATTTCTGAGGCAGGTCGCGGGCACGAGCGCCGCGGTGGTGATCGGTCCACGGCTGGCCGCTTTCGCCCAAAATGGAAACGTGGCTTCCGCCTCGGCGGCTCCGACGGCTGCCGCCGCGCCGATGGTTCCGATTCGGCTCAAGATCAATGGGAAAGAAATCGCCATCGACGTGGATGTGCGAACGACGGTGCTCGACTTGCTGCGCGAGCGATTGAACCTCACCGGATCGAAGAAGGGCTGCGATCACGGGCAGTGCGGCGCGTGCACCGTCCTCGTGAATGGCCGGCGCGTGAACTCCTGCCTCAGTCTCGCGGTCGTAAATGACGGAGCTGAGATCACGACGATCGAAGGGTTGGCCAACGGCGATGAGCTTCATCCCGTGCAGGCCGCGTTTCTCGAGCGGGACGGATTCCAATGTGGCTATTGCACGCCCGGACAGATTTGTTCCGCGGTGGCCTGTATTCAAGAAGGCCACGCGAAAGACGCAGCGGAAATTCGCGAATGGATGAGCGGCAATCTCTGCCGCTGCGGCGCCTATCCGAACATTGTCGACGCGATTAAAGACGCGGCCGCGAAGATGCCGACATGAATCCGTTTACCTACACGCGCGCGGCCGATGCGGAGGGCGCGGTGGCCGGCGTGGTCGCGAACCCGCAGGCAAAATTTCTCGGCGGCGGGACGAACCTGATCGACCTGATGAAGATGGGCGTGGAAGCGCCCGCGCAGTTGATCGATGTCAATCGGCTGCCGCTCGCGCAGGTCGAGGAATTGCCGAATGGCGGCGGCATTCGAATCGGCGCGCTGGTCCGAAATTCCGATCTCGCGCAGCACGCGCTGATCACGTCGCGTTATCCGGTCCTGAGCCAGGCGCTGCTCGCCGGCGCCAGCCCGCAATTACGGAATCTCGCTACGACCGCCGGGAATCTTCTGCAGCGAACGCGCTGCTATTACTTTTATGATCCGTCGTTCCCGGCCTGCAATAAACGTCGTCCCGGCAGCGGCTGCGGCGCGCTCCAGGGATTCAATCGCATCCACGCCATTCTCGGCCAGAGCGATCAATGCATCGCGACGAATCCGAGCGACATGAACGTGGCGCTCGCCATTCTGGATGGGGTTGTGCAGGTGCAAGGGCCGCAGGGCGCACGGGCGATTCCTTTCGCGGATTTTCACCGACTGCCGGGCGCGACGCCCAACGTGGACACGAACCTGCGGGCGGACGAGCTGATCACGTCCGTCGATTTGCCGGCAATGCCGTTCGCGACGCGGTCGCATTATTTGAAAGTACGCGATCGCGCCTCGTACGCCTTTGCGTTGGTCAGTGTGGCGGTCGCGCTCGACTTGGAAGCGGGCCAGATCAAAGCTGCGCGAATCGCGTTGGGCGGCGTCGCGCACAAGCCGTGGCGGGCTGAAAGAGCGGAAGCGGCCCTGGTCGGCAAAGCGCCGGACGAAAAAACATTTCGCGCGGCGGCGGAAGCCGAACTGGCAGCCGCGAAGGCCTACAAATATAACGAGTTCAAAATCGAGATGGCGAAACGGGCGATTGTGCGCGCGTTGTCGACCACCGCGGGAATGACGGCATGAATGCGCCTCTCGTAGGACCAGCGCGCAATCGCGTGGACGGCCGGCTGAAGGTCACCGGCGCGGCAAAATATTCGGTCGAATTTGAGGTGCCTAATTGCGCCTTCGCGTGGCCGGTCGAAAGCAATATCGCGAAAGGAAAAATCGTCGGGATCGACGCGGCCGCAGCGCAATCAGCGCCCGGCGTGCTTGCGGTCATCAGTCATCTGAACGCGCCGAAGCCGAAGGAACCCGCAGCGAAGGAAGAGCGGAACAGCGGCCACGGGATCCGGAACGAGCAGCGTCTCCCGTTGAGTGACGACGGCGTTTATTACGCTGGCCAGTACGTCGCCCTCGTGGTGGCGACAACGATCGAGCAGGCGCAGTACGCTGCGGGATTGGTCCGCGTGAGTTACGCGCCGGCGGAGCCGTTGCTCACGATGGAAGCCGCCTCGCACAAAGCAGAGAAGCCGAAATCCAATCACGACGAAAACGTGCAGATTAAGAAGGGCGACGTCGCCGCAGCGCTGGCCGACGCGAACTTAATCAAGATCGAGCAGACCTACATTACGCCCACCGAGACGCACAACCCGATCGAGATGTCCGGCACGATCGCGGCGTGGGAAGGCGACAACAAGCTGACGCTCTACGATTCGACCCAATTTGTGAAAGGAGTGCAGAGCATCCTTTCGCGCGCCTGGGGTTTGGAGACGGAAAATGTGCGTGTGATTTGTCCCTTTGTGGGCGGCGCGTTTGGTTGCAAAGGCGCCGTTTGGCCGCACGTGTTCCTTGCGGTGATGGCGGCGAAAGCTGCCGGCGTGCCGGTGAAAATGCATGTGCCGAGAAAGTACATGTTCACGGGCACGGGCCACCGCACGCCGACGCGCCAGCAGATCACCCTCGCAGCGAATCGTGATGGCAAACTGCAGGCCATGCAGCACGTGAGCGAGACGCTTACCTCGACGGTCGGCAAGTTCACGGAATCCTGCGGCGCGCGTTCGACCGGGATCATGTATGCGAGCCCGGCCATCCGCGTCGAGGAGACCGTGTATCCCGTAAACGTCGCGACGCCTACGTTCATGCGCGCGCCGGGCGAATGTCCGGGAACGTACGCGCTCGAGTGCGCGATGGATGAGCTCGCCTACGCCTTGAAGATGGATCCCGTCGCACTGCGGCTCGCCAATCATTCGGATAATCATCCGGTCAAAGATGTGCCGTTTAGCGCGAAACACCTAAAGGAGGCGTATGCTCGCGGCGCGGAAAAATTTGGTTGGGCGAAACGAAATCCGCTGCCGCGTTCGACGCGTGATGGCGACTTGATGGTCGGGTGGGGGATGGCGACGGCGACCTATCCGGCACACAAGATGAACGCCGCCGCGAAGGTCCAACTGCGCGCCGACGGATCGGCGCTCGTGCAATGCGCGACGCATGACCTCGGCACCGGGGCCTACACGGCGTTCACCCAGATTTCATCGGAGCAACTCGGCGTGCCATTCGAAAAGGTGACGTTCGAGCTCGGCAAATCCGATTTCCCGTTTGGCCCGGTCGCGGGCGGGTCGAATTCCACCGCGACGGTCGGCACCGCACTTCACGAGGTGGCTGCGCTTCTGCATAAGGCGCTCGCAGACCTCGCGGTCAAGGATTCCAAATCACCGCTCTACAGTTTAAAGCCGGACGACATCACGATGGTCGGCGTCGGCCGGATCGGACTTAAAACGGACAACCCAAAATCCGATGGCTACGAGGAGATCTTGAAACGCGCCGGTCGCGATTCGATCGAAGTGCAGAGCGAATTGAAAGAGCCGGCGGAAGACAAAAAGCAGGCGTTCCAATCGTGGGGCGCCCATTTCGTGGAAGTGAAAATCGATCCGCTACTGCCGCGCGTGCAGGTGACGCGCGTCGTCAGCGTGATGAATTGCGGTCGGATCGTGACGGCGAAACCTGCGCGGAGCCAGATCATTGGCGGCGTGGTGATGGGCATCGGAATGGCGCTCACGGAAGAGACCGCCTATGATCCGGCGACCGGGTTGCCGGCCACGCGCAATCTCGCCGATTATCACGTCCCGACGAACGCCGACATTCCCGAGATCGACGCCGAATTCGTCGGCGAACCGGACTTCGCCTTCAACCCGATCGGCGCTCGCGGGATGGGAGAAATCGGTATTACGGGCATCGCGGCCGCGGTCGCGAACGCGGTTTATCATGCGACCGGGAAACGGGTCCGCGACCTTCCGATCACGCCGGAAAAGCTGCTCGACCTCGCGTGACCCCTCCGTTTCTTCAAGCGGGGGAGGGCGAAGCTCCTGCTGAGCCGTCCTCGTTCACGACGCACCCCGGCTCGGCCGGATCCTCGCCCTCCCCGTCATCCCGAGCGGAGCGTAGCGCAGTCGAGGGACCCCGTAGCGGCACCCGCGATCCGGCGACGGGGTCTCTCGACTTCGCTCGAGATGACGGAGATCAGACATGAACGACTTCGCTTCGCTTCTCGCGGAATGGCAGCGCCGCCGCGGCCAGGACCTGGCGCTCGCTACCCTCGTCCGCGCCCATGGCTCCAGCTACCGTCGACCGGGCGCGCGGATGCTGGTCACCGCCGATCTGACGACGTTCGGTACTGTCAGCGCCGGGTGTCTTGAACAGGAAGTGGCAGCCGCGGCGACCGAGGTGATGACATTGCGCCTGCCGTGCGTCATGCATTTCGACACGCGGCGTCGTTTTGGTTGCAACGGCAGCATCGAGATCTTCGTCGAACCGATCAGCGAGGATGTTTTGGCGACGCTCAGCGCGCGGCTTTCGGCGCGGCGCGAATGCATTCTCGAGACGAAATTCGACGGCAGTTTCGACTTGGGAACGCGCGTCATCGATTCGGCAGACTGTGCGGGCCTCGGATCCTTCGTCCAAACGGTGGCTCCGCCGCTTCGCCTCATCGTGATCGGCGACGGGCCGGACGCCGTGGCGTTGCGCGCGCAAGCGATCTTGCTCGGCTGGGAGTGTGAATGTATCGAGAGCGTCGCGACCTGGCGGCATGAAATCGATGCGCACACCGCCGCGGTCATCGCGACGCACAATTACGGTCGCGATTGCGCGGCATTGCGTCACCTCTTGCCAATCGGGCTGCGCTACCTTGGCGTGATCGGACCTCGTCGGCGCCGCGACGAGTTGCTCGTTGACGTGCTCGATTCGGGCGCTCTCATGACATCGAATCTTTTCGCGCCGGCCGGGCTCCATCTCGGCGCGGAATTGCCGGCCGAAATCGCGCTTTCAATCGTAGCCGAGATCCAGTCCGTCTTCGCTCACGCGACGTGCGTTCCGCTTCGCGACCGGAAGGCGCCAGTTCATGCGGAAGCAGCAGCCGCGGGCCGCGCCGAAGAATGCGCAAGATCGGCGCCGTAATTCTGGCCGCCGGCGAAGCGCGGCGGTTCGGCGAGGCGAAGCAACTGGTGCGCTTTCGTGGCTCGACGCTTTTGCGGCGCGCGGTCGATGCCGCCGTCGATAGTGGATGCGCTCCCGTTGTCGTCGTTGTGGGAGCTGTTCGAAACGAAATAATCGACGAAGTCCGAGGCCGTGCGGTGCAAATCGCTCACAACCGAGAATGGGAGGCGGGCATTGGCACGTCGATTTCGTGCGGCCTGCACCACTCGTTAGGTCAAACGCAGCTCGATGGTGTCGTGCTTCTCGCAAGCGATCAGCCGTTCGTTGCGGCGGATTTGATCGCGCGTTTGATCGCGGCCGCCGACACGGTTGGTAAAACGATCTCGGCGTCGCGCTATGCCGGCACGCTCGGCATTCCTGCCTTGTTTCTGGCGAATCATTTTCCGGCGCTGCTCACTTTGTCCGGCGAGTTGGGCGCCAAGGGTTTGATCCATTCGAACCAAGGGGCCGTGGCCGAAATCGCATTTGAAAAAGGCGCGATCGACATCGACACGCGTGCTGACTTCGAGTTGCTCAGCAGGATGCCAGCAGCAACTATCCCGTGACGTGCACCATGATTTTGTGAAAACCAGTGGTGCCGGATTTGAAAGGCCGATCCTCCTCAAGCTCCTGCACCTCGCCTTCTCCGTCGGTCGCTCGCACCACTAACATGTAGTCGTCTGCCTCCGGTGGATGCCAGGCGAAGCTCCAGAGTGCCCACGTTAAACGCGTCCCGGGATAATCCAGGTGCGCGTCGGTCCAAGTCCCGCCGTCGCTGAAACTGACTTCCACGCGCTGGATCCCGCGGTCGCCTCCGAAGGCGACGCCGCGAACGGTCACGACTCTCGCAGCTGCTCCGACGTCAAACGAAGTCCCGTCGGCCGGTTCATCGATGCGCGAACGCGTCGGCACGATAAAGTCGGGCCCCCAACCCTGTTGCTCGTAAAAGCCGAGCACGGAATCATCGCCAACTTCGATCCGCGTGATCCATTTCACGTGCTTCTCGCCGAAGTAACCCGGCACGATCGCGCGCGCCGGAAACCCGTGGCGTTGCGGCAGCGGCTCGCCGTTCATCTCGTAGGCGATCAGCGTGGTGGGATCGAGCGCTTTCTCGAGCGGAAATGTGTCGGTGTAATTATCCACGCCATGCAGCCGCACTTTAGTCGCGCCTGACTGCACGCCCGCAGCCTGTAGAAGTGTGGCCATCGATACGCCTTTCCAGACCGCGTTACTCATCAGGCCAGCATCGAGTCCGTTACTAATGCACATCAAGGTCGTCTCCTGCGTGATCGCCGGGAGCCCACGCAAACGATCGAGGCGGTAAGTCTGCCGCCGGTCGACGCGACCACTAACTTCGAGCCGCCAGAGCGCGGCGTTCACGTCGGGATCGATCACGTTTTTGGTCACGCAATAGAACTGCTCGTTAGGCGTGATCGCCTGCACGCTGCGTCCTTTGTATTGCGTGCCGTCATAACTGAAGGTCGCGTATCCGTAGAGCTTGCGCAGAAGGCCGGCGACTCCACCCGCAACCAACAGGGCCGCTCCGCCGAAGACGATTGCGCGGCGGCTGACGGTCGGGGTGAACTCAGGATTCTCCGGACTTGTGGCTGTCGAGCTGAGATATCGCAGGCCGAGGACGAGCGTCCTTTCGAAGCAGACGAACGCGACGAACAGACCGAACAAAGTGACCGTAGTTGCGCGCGCAATCGGCAATCCAAAATAGTGTGTCCCCAGCACTGGCCAAAGCAGCGCTGAAACCGCCGCGAGCGGGAGAAACACGAAAAGCGCGAACGTGATCCAGACGCGAACCCGAGCCCGTCGGTCACCGGTCATCCGCGCGAAGATGGCGCCCCCAAGAGCACCGAGGACGAGCTGTCCCCCGAGGACCGACACCACGCCGAGTTGCTTCATGTGGTTATACCCGCCGACCCGTCCCATCAATGCGAGGAATGTGTCGGCCGGAATGAACGCCGAGAGCCGATCACCGAAGATCGTGAGCGGCGTGGCTACGCCAAAGAGCCACGCCTCGAATAGCATCACGCAACTCATCACGAGGGCCGCCACGAAGCCCGCCAGCAAACCACGCCAGAATGATCCGGAATGGACTTCGGTATTCTCGGGATTCGTCGACCTCATTGGGATTACCGCATTGTTGCATACGCAGCGGGTCGCGCACAACTTTGCATGCCGCGCGGCTTCCGATGAAAGTGCTTTTCTTTGTGCAAATTCGTTCGTTCACCGCCTGCGATCAGATCGACCTCGTAGTCACCGAGCCGATCAACGCCCGTCAGCTTTGGGCCGAACTCGAGCGGCGTTTCCCGAGGATCGAGACGTTTAAATCTTCGACCCGTCTCGCCTGCAATTCGGCGTACGTGAACGCCGACCATACTTTTCATCCCGGAGACGAGGTTGCGTTGTTATCGCCGGTATCGGGAGGGTGATGGAGACCACGGTCGTCGTTACAATCTGCGATGGTGTCCTGCCGGCGCTGCCGCTGATCCAGCGCCATGATTGCGGTGCCCTAGTTGACTTCTTCGGCGTGGTGCGCGGCGACGAAAGCGGAGTCGAAATCACGGGCCTGCACTACGAGGCGTATCGGCCGATGGCCGAACGTGAAATCGAACGGATCTCGCGCGTTTTGCTGGCCGAATTTCCGTGCCGCGAAATTCACGTCGCGCACCGAATCGGATTTGTGCCGGTCGGCGCAGCGTCGATCGCGGTCCGAATCGCCTCCGCGCACCGCGGCGAGGCAATCAAATTTCTCGAGCACTTCATGAACCGTTTGAAAGAGGATGTCCCAATTTGGAAACGAACGTCACCGTCCGTCGAGCTGAAGAGCTGATCGTCGCGCGGGCGGTCGTGTTAGCGACCGAACGCGTCGCGTTGCGAAACGCGCGCGGCCGAATCCTGCGCGAGGCGACACACGCCGACGACGATTCGCCGCGGTTTGACTGCTCGGCCGTGGATGGCTATGCGTTGCGCCGCGTCGACGTTTGCGAGTCCCTCAACCTCATCGGCGAGATCCAGGCTGGCACGCACGCGGCGCTCGAGATTGGTGCGCGCGAATGCGTGCGCATTTTCACCGGCGCGCGCGTCCCGCCCGGCGCGGATTATGTGGCGATGCAGGAAGACGTCGAAGCGGCGCAGGGTCAGGTGCGAGTGCGTGCCCAGAGCGACGGCACGAACATTCGACATCGCGGTGAGAATTGCCGGCGGGGCGACGTGGTCGTCCCCGCGCGGAGGGAATTGCGGTCGGCCGAGCTCGCGGCGCTCGCGAGCTGTGGTGTCACGCAACCGATCGTCACGCGCCGGCCGCGCGTCATCCACCTTGTCACAGGCGACGAACTGGTCGATCCGGCCGCCGTTCCGCACGGGACCCAATTGCGCGACTCCAATTCCACGCTCGTGGCGAGTTTCCTCGAAGCGTCCGGCGCCGATCTTGTGCGGCAGGAACGCGTGCCGGATTCGATCGAGGAGTCGAACGCGGTGGCCGACTCGTTAGGTCGCGATTTCGACCTGCTCCTTGTCTCCGGCGGCGCGAGTGTCGGCGCTTACGATTTTGCCCGGCCGATGCTCGAACACGCCGGATTCGAGAGAGATTTTCAGAATGTAAATTTGCGTCCGGGCAAGCCGCTCGCGCTTTTTGCGCGGGACGGATCGCTCGCTTTCGCGCTACCAGGGAATCCCGTCTCGCATTGGGTTATCTTGAATTTGTTCATTGGGCCGCTCCTCGCGGCGATGAGCGCCGCACCACGGACCGAGTCGCGCCTCCGTGGCCAGCTCGTAGACGCGATTTCGCAAAAACCAAATCGGCGCGAGACGCAACTTCCGGCGGTCGCGACGATCGAAGCCGGTGAGTTTCGTGTCTGCGCGCGACGGTTTGCCAGCTCGGGAGATGTCGGCTCGGTTGCCGGTGCGAACGCGCTGGTAGAAGTTCCGGCCGATTCCGCCGGTTTCGCGGCAGGCGAACAGGTGACATTTATTCTTTGCCGATGAGCACGAAGCGCACCTTCTCGCATCTGTCCGCGACCGGCGAAGCGAAGATGGTCAACGTTGCGCAAAAGCCGGATCAAGCACGGCGCGCGACGGCCGAGGGATTTGTTCGTGGCGCGGCGGCGACGGTTCGGCTCCTGAAAAAACAAGCGCTGCCGAAGGGCGATGTGTTCAGTGTCGCCCGCATTGCCGCGATTCAGGGCGCGAAGAGTACGGCGACATTGATTCCGCTCTGTCATCCACTGCCGATCCACGGAATCGAAATTGATTTGAAACTCGAAGCCGACGGCGTTCGCATCCGGGCGACGGTGGAAACGATCGGAAAAACCGGCGTGGAAATGGAAGCGCTGACGGCGGTCAGCATCGCTGGCCTAACGATCTACGACATGTGCAAGGCGGTCGACAAAGGGATGGTGATCGAGTCGGTGCGGCTGGTGGAGAAAATCAAATCGTGAAGGTCGCGCGCGTGACGCTCAGCGACCGGGCGGCGAACGGTGTTTACGAAGATCTGAGCGGGCCGGAAATCGAGCGCGTGGTCCAGGCGCTCTTTGCGGAGCCGGTCGATTGGTGCCGCGCAATTCTTCCCGATGAGCGCGATCTGATCGAAAGTGCACTGCGAAGTTTTGCGGATGACGAGGAGTGCCCGTTGATCATCACGACCGGCGGCACCGGTCCGGCCGCGCGCGATGTCACGCCGGAAGCCACGCGCGCGGTGCTCGAAAAAGAGCTTCCCGGTTTCGGCGAGATCATGCGGATGCGGAGTTACGAAAAAGTGCCGACCGCGATTCTCTCCCGCGCGACTGCGGGGATTCGAGGACGCAGCTTGATTATCAACCTCCCGGGCCGGCCGCGCGCGATCGAAGAATGCCTTCCCTTGCTCGGGGCGGCGATTGCGGAGGCGATCGATCACGTGGCCGGATCGCGTCCGGCGCTGCGCCCGATAGATCCGCGCTCATAACCCGGCAGCAGTCGGCGCGCTCCTTGCCGACGGGATCGCGATCGTCGCTTCTTATATTCATCGGTCGGTCAGGCCGGGGCTTCGGTCACATCGCCGTCATGTCTCTGGCGGGGCTTGCGGCCCAGGAGATCAAACCGACCGCGCTCGTCCTCAACGTTCTCGTGGCCGCGATCGGAACCTTTCAATTCTGGCGCGCGGGCCACTTTTCGTGGCGCCTCTTCTGGCCCTTCGCTGTTCTCCATACCTTGCGCGTTTCTCGGCGGTTATCTGAACCGGCCGACGCATATTTTTAAGATCCTCGTCGGATGCGTCCTGCTGTTTTCGGCCGTCCGTTTTTTCGGAACCCGCCCGCCGACGACGTCCGGGCCGAGCCCTCCAAACCGGTCGCACTCGCGAGTGGTGCGGGTCTTGGTCTCCTCGCCGGCCTCACCGGCACCGGCGGCGGCATTTTCCTGGCGCCACTTCTTTTGCTCATGCGATGGGCGCGCACGAAAACAACCGGGGCTGTCTCCGCCCTTTTCATTCTCGTCAACTCGATCTCAGGGTTAATCGGAAACTTCCAGCAGCACCTGGCGCTTCCCGTCCTTCACCATCCCGTTGATCTTCGCTGTCGTGATTGCCGGGGGCGCTTGGCTCGTATCTCGGGGGCCATCGTTTTCCGTATCGCGTGGTCAAACAGCTACTCGCCGCCGTCCGCACGGTGGTGGGACCTGAAACTGATCCTGTCGTAGCTCACGGCCGCCGCTGCTGTCTCTTTGTCCCCGCCGATAATCGAACTCGTATCTAAGGTTTAGGAAACCCTTGTTCTATCCGTTGAACTACGGGGACTCGGAAAATTAAGTAGCTATTGGCGGCGGTGCAGGAGGAGGTAGGGACCGGTGGCGCGAACCTGTTCAAACTCCTCGCGGACGACATTGTTCGGTTGATCGCTGCCATAATCCTGCGAGCGATTCGGTTCCGTCGTTTCGTCCCAGGTTCTATCCAGGATAAGCCAGTCTGCGGTTCGTAGGTCGGAAGCGAGGCGACTGCCGGGACGGTTAGCAGACAGCGGATTCATCTCTAAAAAGTAACTCGCGGGAATCAGCTTCGGCATCATCAAGTAATAAATGAAGGTATCACCATAGTTAGTCCGCCGAAGGTCCGCTGGGCCGACAAAAAGCCGTTCCCCAAGGTGTGAGCGGCGATCAAGTGCATCTAACAATGCGCCCAGCGTTCGTGCCAGGGCCAACGAGCCGACCGGGAAACTTCGTCCATTTTGCTCAACGAAAGCGATGCCTCGCGGCTGACCGCTAAGAGCAACTCGTAACCAGAAGAAGCTCGAACGGAAGAGAAAAGGGGCGGCGACCGCAGTCAGTGTCACAGCACAGGCGATCGCGGCGGGAGCGAACGTCCGCCCCAAACCCGAAAGAATGAAGGCAAGAGTGATCGGAAGCGCAGCGAGCGAAACAAAGACGACCATAAACAGATGGAATTCATCGAGGCGTTGGTACGCCTGGTGAGTCACTCCCAGGCCGAATAGCGCGATAGACAACAACGGAACGATTCGCGCTCGGTCGGAGCGCCAGCGAAAAACGCCGACCGCAAGACACGTGAAGAGTGCAGCCAGATGCAGGAAGAAGAGTGGATAAAGGTTCTTCGCAACCGACAAAAAGGGAAGGTGGCGGCCTGCGCTGGAGCGAACGACCGGAAAAAAGAAAAGGTTATTATAAAGCTCGTGCCAGCCGACGACCGTGCAGAGAACGACGAGCGGCAGGAGACCGATCGCGGCACCGGCGATGAACTGTGTTTTCCCTTTCCGTGGAAACGAAATAAGACTCGGCAGGCTTCCGAGGAACACCGCCGGCGCGAGATCGAGACGGAAGAGAATCGCCAAGCTCGCGAGGATTCCCGCAAAGAATATTTTTCGCGGGCTGGCAGGCGAGGAGGTTGCCAGGAAAAATCCCCAGAGGGCAGCGGCCATCCCTCCCAGCCATGCGTAGGCGACCAGTGCGGTCGAAAGCAACGGTAAAGCCGCGAGCAGGACGGCGGCGACTCCGAGGGCATTTCCGTAGCGTGAGGCCAGCGCGAAGAGAGCGGCGAGGGCCAGGACGCGGTAGAGGAGGCCGACCGCCCGCTCTACTTCAAGGCGTGGCCCGAAAAGGGAATAAACGCCTGCGAGGAGAAATGGATTTGCCGGTCCGTAAAACGTTTCGAAATCCCGATAAGGAAGAACCCCATGCCGCACGAGTTCGGGGTAAACCAGCAGCGTGCCTTCGTCCATAAAGCCCCCGCCACTTTCGAAAGAAGGCCAGAACGGCAAGAGGAGAAACAGCAGACAAAGGCCGGCCGCGACGACGCGGCTGTGTCCTCGCACAAACGACATCACCCACTTCTACCGACCTCCCGGACCTGGCGCTACGTAAATAGGCATGGGAAGGTCAGTCCTTGCGCCTGCGCACTCAGGCTACGAGCCACGCTACGTCGAGACATGGCGAGGTTATTTCTGCAAGCGGACGAGTGCTCCGATCATTTCGGCACTCAGCTGCCGCATTTTTTCGCGATGCGCCGGGGCAACTTCCGCGAGGAGGCGCATGCCGGATTCGGTAAGCTGGAGGAAGACCTGGCGCCGATCGGATTTTCCGGCGCGCCGGCTGAGGAGCCCGCGGGCGACCAACTTCGCGACCAAACCGACCGCGGTGTGGTGCTTGACCTGGAGGCGCTCGCTTAGCTGGCCGATATTCAGTCCCCCCTCGTCCGCGAAGACGTACAGCGCCAGGATGGCTTCATATTGTTCCGGAGTAAGCGCCGCCTTCGAGAGCTCCTGTTTGCTGAAGCTCAAGAATTTCCGCATCGGATAACGGAAGCAGGCAAGCGCTTCGTAGTCTTCGGCTTGAAGTGCCTTCAAATGGTCGCCTCGAAAAGTGTATCGCTTTCCGATACGTTGGCATATCGATTGCTATAATTGTCAGACATAATGAAAACAGCGAATAGCCGCCGGAATGCTTTCACGCTCGTGGAAATCATGATTGTGGTCGCGATTATTGCCCTCCTTGCAGCGATTGCGGTCCCGGGATTCCTCCGGGCCCGGAAACGGTCGCAAGCGTCCAAGATTATCAACGATTTACGTTTAATCGACGCCGCCGTCGACCAATATGCAATCGAAAACGCCAAGTCGAGCGGCTCGTCGGTGAATGTCGCTGACTGGACAAACTACCTCAAGAAAGACACCAATCTCTACGCAACCGGCAAGGATTTGCTGGGGAACGACTACGGCGTTCAGACCGTCGACTCACTTCCGAAAGTTCCGCAAGCTGCCTACGACGCTCTCTCGGACGTGGCGAACGCGAGCTTCTGGTCGCCTTACAACCCGTAGACGGATTTCGTAACGGAAGCGGATTAGGCTGCGGAGTGCGTCCAGTAGTCGCTCTGATATTTCGGACCGGAAGCGGACTTCGCGACCTTTCCCGCAAGCTTGACTTACCAGCGGGCGCTCGTTGAGACGAGGCGGCGGCGCGCGCGGTAGCTCGAGCGGCTCGGCCCGCTTCCAGACGGCGACACTCGTCTTTGCATCGTCCCTCGCCGTGTCATGCGGCGGCGCCAGTCGCACGGCCGCGACGTTTCGCGAAAGCGAGTTCGTGGGACTGAATGGTCACGGCAACGCCGCGATCGTCGGTGCGGTCTCCATGAAGATCCGCGGAATGGAAGCGCGATTGCGCGGTGGCACACAGATTTTTCTCGTTCCGGTCACTTCTTACACCACGGCGCTGCAGGAGCGGATCATCCAGCGCGGCGATCTCGGCGAAGTCGACCCGCGATTGGCGCGCTACCGTCGCATCGCGTTTGCGAATGAGGATGGCCAGTTCAGTTTCCACCATCTCCGGGCGGGCGATTATTAT
>JALYZW010000127.1 GCA_030945725.1 Verrucomicrobiota bacterium
GTCTTGCTCTCCGCTTCCGCGGACGCTACTCCCGCAGGATGAAGCACACATTTTTCGCTCTCCTGGCCGCCGCCGCATGCGCCGCCTCTGCGCTTGCCCAGACCTCCCCCGCTCCTGCCGCCTCCGGTTCACTGACGAAAGAGGAACGCGAGCGCGCGATTAACTACCTGAAGGAGACGCAGAAGAATTTCCTCGCCGCGATCGATGGAGTGAGCGACGCGCAGTGGCAGTTCAAAGCCGCGCCGGACCGCTGGTCGATCGCCGAGACGGCCGAGCATATCGCCAATGCCGAAGACTTCTTCTGGGCGCGCGTGAATGAGATGATGAAGGCGCCAGCGAATCCGGAGAGACGCGCCGAGACGCAGGGCAAAGACAAGATGATCTATGACAAGGTCCCGGACCGCTCACACAAGGCCAAGGCGCCCGAGCCGCTGAAGCCGACGGGGAAATTCGCGACGCGCGAGGAGCTGGTCAAGCATTTCAAGGAAGTGCGTGCGAAGGAGATCGCGTTCCTCAACGACACGAAGGAAGACCTGCGCAGCCACATCGCGGACAATCCAGCGCTGGATGCCATGGACGCCTACCAATGGGTCATCTTCAACGGCGCGCACTCGAAACGCCACACCGCGCAGATCGAGGAAGTGAAGGCGGACGCGAATTATCCGAAGAGTTAGAGTCAAGGTGCGGCGGTCGGCAAGTCTTCAGTCCGCCGTCGGGCTCGACGAGATGTAGATGTGTTCGGACACAGACTTGAAGCGAGAAGGCTTGTCGTGGTCTGCGGATTGAAACGCACGCTGCAGATCCTCAACTTCCTTGCCTGGGACCTGGCGCGGCATGATCTTGAGGGACGTGGAAGGAATGGGCGAGTTCGACGAGGACGTAAAGCGGCTCTTCCGCGCGAAGATAGAGCGACGCCGCGCGCTGGCTGCGCTGCCGTTCCCGGAAAAGGTCGCCATGGTGATAAAGCTGCAGGAAATGGCCGCGCCAATTCTCCAGGCCCGCGGGCGGACGGTGCATCCGTGGCGGATCGCCCCCGATTCTCCGCGGTAGAAACTCGAGACTCGTTGCTGAGAAATGGGAAACTCAGTGCGGGGAGCTAGTGACAGCGAGACTTGTGGCGATCGAACGTCCTGATTGTTTCCGAATCAAGACGGTAGACAGCTTCGCGGAGCTGGTCGCTACACCGTTCGCAAACGGGATAAACGCGCTTTGCTGGCCGCGGACGCTCGCGGGGGATTTTGGCGAAGTAGTCGAGAAGCTCGGACCCGGCGACGAGATCGTGACGATCGAAGAGGATCGCCTCGCGGGTTTAGAAGTGAGCGCGCCCGGGCGGGCGGCGATCGACATTCTGCGGGAAGATCTGAGAAAACTGCGCGAGGTAAGTCGCGATCCGGTTCTTAATTGCATCCATAGCTATCCGCGCGATGACGCGCCGGGGCCGGTGCGAACGGATGTCTTTTCCTGGCATGTCGACAGCGCGCCGATAGAGGCCGATACCTGGCTCTGCACTTACTACGGACTGCCGAGTGAAGGCTTACCTAACGAGCAGGCGCAACGGCGAGTTGACCTTCCAGAGATCCGCGAAGAGCTATTCGAATTTCTCGGCATGGAACACGAGGACGAACATTTTCGCGAAGCCCTGCGCGAGCATTGTTTCGATCTGCACTATGCCGCACTCCCGGGAGCGCGGCCGTATTCATTCGGTGTCGGCCATCTCTGGCGGATCGCGGTGGAGTGGCCCGGCAGCAAGATCCCGCCGTGTATCCATCGCGCACCGGAGACGCTTCCCGGTCAGCCGCCGCGGTTGCTCCTAATCTGCTGAGCATGACGCTCGTCGCGTCCCGCTCATCCACTGAGGCGTCCGCGACTTCCTCGACGCACATTAACCATCGAGAGGAAAAGTGCTGCGGTCATAAAAGTAGGCGTGACTCCCTGCGCGCGCCTGGTTGACAGCGATGATCGATGGAGCGAGAGCCCCTCTAACTGTATGGCAATGGCCGCTGAGACGTTTCCACAGCCGCGGAATGATCACGTCCTAACAGTAGCGGCCATCGGCGTCCTCGCGTTTATCGCCACCGATGTCGCGCATGAAGTGGTTGGGCATGGGATCGGACTGTTTCTCGCGGGCGGTCGAGGTGGGCTCTTCACAACCACCAAGCTTATCTCGGAGACGACGCGGCCGGAGCCTTTCTGGAGAATCTTCGATCTCGGCGGGCCGGTCGGGAATCTGATCTGGACCGCGATGTGTCTCGCACTTCTACGGAAGGCTCGTCATGCGCCAACTCACGGGCGGCTATTTCTTTAGCGACCGCGTTGTTCAGCCTGTTTTGGGAATGCGGTTATGTCATAAAGTGCGGAGCGATCGGAGTGGGCGATTACATGGCTCTGACCGTCGGCCTGAACCCGACCTGGGTTTGGCGCTCGCTCTTACTTCTCGCCGGTGTGTTCCTCTATCGGGGCGCGATCCTGCTTCTGGCCTCGAACCTTCGATTCGTGGTGATGCCCGGTGGCGTTGAAACACGCTCGCGCGTCCGGCGGCTGTTATGGACGCTCTACCTCGCGGGTGGCGCGACGGCTGCAGCCGGTCCTCTCCTCGATCCGCGCGGGATAGCCGAGGTTTTCAATTCCGGAGTGATGAGTAGCTTGGTCGGATGCCTCGGGTTGGGCTTCGTCCCCGCGGTTTTCGCCTTCCAGCCCACGCCGCCCAGCGCGGTAGATAACTACTATGTGCGACGCAACCTTCCCCTTGCCGTTCTTTCGCTGATCGCATTGCTTTGCTTTGTTCTTATTCTCGGCCCGGGCGTTCGCATTTCTCTTTAGCCAAGACCAATCTCGCTCGTGAATGGGCATCGTGCGCGATTCCGAAGGTTGCCGCAAATCCTCCAATTCTCGGCAGAAAGCGGACACGCCCGCTGCTCCAGAGCCCATCGGGCAAAGGCAGCCGATGCTACTTCTTTTCCAAGAGCGGCAAGAACGATTCGTAGTGTTCCTCTTTGATTCGTTCGGTCGGGATGAAACGGAACGCAGCCGAGTTCAGGGTGTAGCGCTGCCCGGAAGGCGACGCCGGGTCTGGAAAGAGGTGGCCGAGGTGGGCATTGCTTCGTTTCGCGCGCACCTCGGTGCGCTGCATTTCGTGCGAGGTATCCGGGATCTCGACGAGGAGATCTTTCGAGATCGGTTTGCTGAAGGTCGGCATCCCGAGGCCGCTATCGAATTTATCGAGCGAAGTAAAGAGCGGCTCGCCGGTAATGACATCGACATATAGGCCGGGCCGATCGTTGTTCCAGAATTCGTTTTGGAAAGGCATCTGGGTGCCGCCGTCGCGCACGACTTGATATTGCTCCGGCTTTAAGCGGCGTTTCAAAACCGAGTCAGAAGGCACCGGCCGGTTAGGGTCGAAACCGACGGTCTCGATTTTCTCCTGCCGCGCGAGGAAGAAAAAGTAAATCGCCCCTGCGGCGAGCACCACCAACACGGCCAGGCCGACGTACGTGCTGAGCGTCGACTTGTCGTCACTGGTTATGCGGCCGCCGTTCATCGGATCGTGAGGAGCATCATTTAATCAGAGATTGCCGGTTTCCGTCACTTGTTTTCTCGAACGACCGCGACCGCAAAGCAGAAGGGCTGGAACAAATTGCGTCGTCGAAGCTCGTGCTCGCGGCGTGAGCGGCGAGCGCGTGTTTGAATTCCGCAGGTTTCTTCGGAGTAAAGAGGAACTGGCGGAGCACGCCGGTTTTTTGGTCGAGAAAGATGTGCTCTTTGAAATCAGTTAGGTGCGCCGCTGACGAAACGCTCGAACTTCTGGACCGCGACTCGGCCTACCCCCCCGCGCTCGCGGTTTTCGACCCTTGCGCTTTGATCCATGCGCCGACGCGTTCCTGCAATAGGTCCAAGGGCATCGCCCCGCCGTTCAGAATTTCATCGTGGAAGGCTTTGATGTCGAACTTCGCGCCTAGCTGTCCCTTCGCATCTTCGCGCAACTTTCGAATGGTTAACTGCCCCATCTTGTAGGCCAGGGCCTGCCCAGGCCATGCGATGTACCGGTCCGCCTCGGTCTGCGCCATGGCGTCGTTGATGTCATTGGCGTGCATGTAATCGATCACCTTCTCGCGGCTCCAGTTCTGATCGTGAATGCCCGTGTCCACCACAAGTCGAACGGCACGGAAAAGCTCTGAACTGAGCCGGCCATAGTCCGACACCGGGTCCTTGTAGAAGCCGATCTCTTTCCCTAGTTCCTCGGAGTAAAGTGCCCAACCTTCCAGGTAGGAGGAGTAGAAACCGTGCAGACGAAACTTCGGCAAGCCCGGTAAGGTTTGGGCGATGCTGATCTGCATGTGATGCCCAGGAACCCCTTCGTGATACGCAGTCGCCTCGTCATCGATCAAGGTGCGCTTTGTGGGATCGGCGACGGCTACTACGACACGACCCGGCCGCTTCCCGTCCGGCGTGCCGTTGACGTAATGGGTGGCCGCCGCCTTCGCGAAGTCCGGGATCGGCTCTACTGTCACGGGCGACTTCGGCAGCAGACCAAAGAGCTCCGGCAGCTTCGGCTCCATCTGGTGGATGTACTTGGCGAAGTCGTCGACGATCTGCTGCTCGCTTTGCGGCTTCCACTTTGGGTCGTTATTAATCGCTTCTCGGAAGCTGGCCAGATCCTTGTGTCTCTGGGCCTGCGCTAGCTTCGTCATTTCCGCCGTGATGCGCTCCACTTCCTTCAGCCCGATCTCGTGCACCTCGGCTGGCGTAACATTCAAGGTGGTCATCGTCTTGACAGCTTCCGCGTAACGGCGCTTGCCATCTGGCAGGCTTTCAATTGCGAGCTCGGTGCGGCCCTTCGGGTCGTAGTCGTTGCGCAGGAACTCGGCGAACTTCCGGTAGGCCGGAAAAACATCGCCGTTAATCGCCTTTGTGATTTCGTCGGTTAGCCGCTTCTTCTCCTCGTCTGAAAAGCCGGCCGGAAATTTCTTGGTCGGCTCCAGAAATGGATTCGCGGCGATGACGCCATCGCATTGACCGGGAAGTTTCTCGAGCACGAGCTTCGGCGGCATGAGGCCATCCTTTACGCCCTGCCTCATCACCTCCGTCGTCTGATCGAGCACCCGCGGGATCTGGTGCAGCCGGGAAATGTAATCCTGGTAGTGCGGCACGGAATCGAACGGCATCCCGTTCGGCAAATCGGCGAGACGCGTGTGAACGCCATTCTGCTGGTTCACCGGCATCTCGTAATTTTTGAGCTCGTAGCCCACGTCGTCGCGCTCCAGTTGCCGTTCCATGACGCGATGGCTCAGCACGTCCTGGTCGCTCATTCCGTCCGTCGGGATGGCTTTCAAGCGCGCCAAAAAAGCATCGGCTTCGGTGTGCTGCCGTGCGATCTCCGCGAGCGAATACTGACCCAGCTGCGCGTTATAACGGTAGTCGCCATACGAAGTCGCTCGTTCGGGGGAGTTCTTCAGTCCCGTTTCGTAAAATTCATCGAAGAGCGCGTTCTGTTTCGCCACTCGATCGCTCACTGCCTCCATCTCTCCAAACGCCGATGACAACACCGCGAAGACCATCCCGAAAATCACATATCGCATATACTGGAAACGGCTCGCGGCCGCTGGACGGACGGATCAGCGCGGCGGTTGTGCTATTTTGCGGCCATGCCGATTGATTACCTCGCGCAGAATCCCTTCGCGGCGCTGTCGCTGATAGCTGCGCCTGCGATTCTGACGAACGCGAGCTCGGTGCTGGCGCTGAGCACGAGCAACCGCTTTCTCCGCGCGGGTGAACGCATGCGCGCCGTCGCCGCCGAGCTTCAGAATCTTCCGCCGGGGGAAGAGCACTCCCTGTTGCTCGTGCACGCCAGTCGAATCGAGCGGCAGGCGTTGCTGTTGCTGACCGCATTGCGCGGCGCGTATGTCGCGCTCGGCTCGTTTGCGGCGGCGAGTCTCATTTCGATCGTCGGCGCCGGACTGGCGACGACGCAGTTCGTCGTCGCATCACATCTTACAGTCGGGCTCGCGCTGCTGGTCGGCTTTGCCGGGGTCGGGGGCATCGTGATGGCTTGCCTGCGATTGTTCCGCGCTACGCGCCTCTCGTTGCTCAACATCTCGGAGGAAGCTGCGTTGATCCGCCGGAGGGAGAGCGAACGTGCAGCACGGCCGAAGACCTAGGACAGTCATCCTTCGCCGCAGGCTGGGTTCGAAGCTATGCGCTTTCGCGTAGCGTCGGCTTTCCGCGAGAAGCGAATATTGCGCCCAGTTACGACGTTCCCTATTAGTGACAACAAAGAAGCGGTCGAGTTGGGGTCGCCCTTATTGAAGTGATGAACTTAAGTATTGTTCCTATCAGAATTAATGCGCGACGAAGCACCAAGGCGGCGGACGCGCGATCGGCTACGGTTTTGGAAGCAATTCCTAACATCGGCCGCTCGATTGCGAACGACCTTCGGCTGATCGGAATCACCGAGCCCCGCCAATTAGTCGGGCGCGATCCGCGTTCGCTCTACCTCAAATTGTGCAAGAAAACGGGCGTACGTCAGGACCCATGCGTTCTCGACACCTTTGTCTCGGCGGTCCGCTTCATGGAAGGCGCGCCGGCCCTGCCATGGTGGTATTACAGTGCCAAACGCAAGAAAGAAGCCGGTAACAATCGCGACGTGCGGCACCGGCGGGACGCACGACCGAGTCCCGAGAAACGCTAGCTCTAGAATAAGCGCGCGGTGACGTGCTACTTCCTTCGCGCGTAGCGGATCTCCGTCGTCTTCCGTTCAGGTCCTCCATCACTTTCGTAGAATTCGAAGACATGATGATCCGCGTCCACGTTCCCACCATGCTGGAAAAGAGCTTGTGGTTCTCGTTTGGCTTCGAGAGTTTCTCCATCTGCTTGACGGGCCTTGGCCATGCAAGGCCAAGTCACAAGGCATTGATTCAGTCAACGAAGCGGCGTTGATCTCAGGCAAACGCTTCGCAGGCGATTTTTCTTGTTCTCCGAATTGAGCGGGCCAGTCATAGCCACCATATCACCGTTGCTAACGGTGAAAGAAATCAGACATAACTATGAAACTATCGACTTCGTCTCCCGCGGGCTTCCTCGTCAGGGTGCTTTCGATCTTCACGCGACGACAAGCCCTTGCCATAGTGTCCGCTTTCACCCTTCTTGGAGTGACCGATGCGACGTTCGCCGCGCCTTCCCGCGTCGTCGTCGTGATTATGGAGAATTCCATCCACGAAGCTATTGTTCCTGGTCAAGGAGTTCCTGCTCTACTTTGTGGTGTCGTTTGTTCTCGAGGAGGTCGCCTTTCGCGGCGCTTCGGAGTCGCACGTACATCGGACCGCGGAAAATGAACGAGGAAATGGTTTGCGGTGGTTTTCAGCGATTTTACCTCCTCGCTCTGAGGAATCTGGCACTTGCCGGCGCCACCAATGCCAAGAGTATCAAGCCTCGCCACAGCACGGCTGCAACGAAGCCACGGCATGACGATTATCGTGCGACGGCGGAGGCGCGATCGGAATGGGCGAGGTCCTTCGCCGTCTGCGCGGCTCAGGATGACGACGCCTGCACCGGGCCCGCGTTCTCCCTCCGGGTCATCCTGAGGCGGCGAAAGTGCGCCCGATGCACTTCGCGACCATGTCAACGGCCTAACGAAAGCTTTGGCGCCGTGGCCGGCGACCAGGGATTATGCTTCGGTTCGCGGTCGGAAACGGCTTCCCGAAAGGAAGCGAGCATGCGCAGGAATTCCGCCAGATCGAATCGGTGCCGAATCGGTGCAAACGGCGCAAGATTCGCTTCCGCCAACCGGAACAAACGCACGGCCGGCGCGAGCCTGCGAGAATGTTTCGCATGTTCGGGGTGTTCGAAGTTTTTCTGCAGGTGAACGAACGCGCCCGCCGCCTGGATCAATCCTTTGAAGTATTGCGCGTCCTCGGACTTCGTCTCCAGCCAGAGATGCTCGAGCACATCATGGGCTTCATAATAACGCTGCTCGTTCCAGCAACGAAAGAAGCCGCGATAACATGGGTGTTCGGCGACGTTCTCCGCATCCGCGTCCGGCGCGCCTCCCTCCAGCTCTTGCACGAAACGTGAAATCCTCTCGCCTTTCGTCATCGCGCCGCTAACTTGACCGAGCCTCCGATGATGGGCAAACCGGCACGCGTAAGGTCAGGGAGAGAGCCGCGGATTTGCTTCCCGCGCCGCGGCGCCGAATGACCGCTGTCGCCCTCACTTTTCTTTTGCTCGGCCTTGCCGCGCTGATCTTCGTTTCAGCTCTTTTCTCCGGGCTCGAGACAGCGCTGTTCTCGCTCAAGCCGCATCAATTGCGCCGGCTCGAGGAGCAACACCCGTCGTTGCACGATTTCATCGGCGTCTTTCGCGACAACCCGCGCCGCGTGCTCAATGTGATGCTGCTCGGCGACGTCGTGGTGAACGTTCCGCTGATCGTGCTGTGCCTGTTTCTCCTGTGGGAAGCGCCGGTCGCCGCGCGAATCCCACAGTGGCTCGCCGCGTTCGCGATCTTCGCCGTGCTCGTGCTCGTCTGCGATTTGATCCCGAAGCTGTTCGCGCTCTCCGCTCCTTATCGGCTCTCCGCGCTGGGCGTTTTCACTTTGAAAACCGCCATGCCGCTGCTCGGCCGGGTCGCCGATCTCCTCGAAAAAGCGAGCACCGCCCTCGTCGAAAATCTCACGCCGGCGGCGCTCCGGAACCGGCCGCGGATGAGTGACGAAGAACTCGAGACGCTGGTCGCGATTGGCGAAGAGCAGGGAACATTGCACGAAGCCGAGGGCGAAATGATCCAGGAGATCATCAAACTGGGCGACAAAACGGCGAAGGATTGCATGACGCCGCGTGTCGACACCTTCGCGCTGCCGGACGACCTAACGAATGAAGAAGCGGTCGCCGAGTTGAAACAAAAACGGCATCGCCGCGTGCCGGTGTATGCCGACACACCCGATCAAATCGTCGGCGTGATCGACGTAAAACTCTTTCTGCTCAAGCCCAGCGCGCACTACACCGAGACGTTGATTCCGCCTTCCTACGTCCCGGAGACGATGAAGGCGATGGATTTGCTCCGCGGTTTCCTCGCCCATCCGCAAGGTCTGGCCATCGTGGTCGACGAATTCGGCGGGACCGAAGGGATCATCACGCTCGCCGATATCATCGAAGAAATCATGAGCGACGCAGCCCCGCTCGGAGACGCCGATCTTTATATTGAACCGCTCGATGAAAATCGTTTCCTCGTCAGCGGCAATGCGCGCCTGGACGATCTCAGCGAACATCTCGGCTTCGAATTGGAAGCGGAAGGGCTCGATACGATTGGCGGCTTTATTTTCAATCGCCTTGGCTACTTGCCTCCCTCGGGCACGCAACTCGAACTCCCGCGCTTGATCGTGACGGTTCGGCG
>JALYZW010000163.1 GCA_030945725.1 Verrucomicrobiota bacterium
GTGTTCGTCAGAGGCGTGAGGAGGAAAAACACGACTGCGAAGATCAATCCCAACAGCGGGAGACCCGCCGGATCGGCGATGCCGCGCACTCCCCAGCGATCTCCCCAGCGCCGCACCGCCGCGTCAAAGGCGCGACTCGCGACCGCAAATCCGATCAGCATGAAAATGCCGAAGTAAAGCACGAGCTTCGCGCCATGGTTCAGAATATAGTGGCCCATTTCGTGGCCCATCACTTCGCGGATTTCTCCGAGCGTGCACTGGTTCAGTAAGTTATCGTTCAAGGCGATGCGAGTCGTGCCGAGGAACCCGGCGACGTTCGCGCTGACGCGGTTTGATTGGCGTGAAGCATCGACTTCGAAGACTTGTTTGACCGGGATTTCATTCGCGCGCGCCATGGCCAGAATCGGCTCACTGATCGCGGGATCGTCGAGGGGTTTATACTTGTTAAAGAGCGGCTCGATGTAAATCGGCGCCAGCATCATCCCGATGACGAGGAAGACGACGCCCAGGATGGTGCCCCAGATCCACCAGGTTCGCTGGGCCCGCCGAAAGATCGCGTAAAGCAAAACGATCAGGAGCGTCCCAAGAACGAGGCTGATCGCGAGGCCGATTAGTTGCTCGCGGAACCAGGCTCCGAAGGTCTGGGTGGCAAGGCCATAGGCGTGTTCGCGAAAGAAGTGCTGATACACATGGAGTGGGAATTCGAGGACTGTGCCTATCAGGGTATAGGGTACCACGTAGAGCGCGGTCTGGAGGGGACGCACCGCGGTGCGGCGTTCGGCGAAATCGCGCAAGCGCGCCGAGATGCGCGAGTTGAGAAGTAACAAGGCGATCGCCACGCCAAGCAGAAAATTCCAGAGGATCAGCCAGTAGCCGCCTTCGAAATAGGAATCGGAACGCGCGCGCTTATTCGCCGGCACGGTATCGAGCCAGGCGCGAGTGGCGGCCGCAGGATCCGCGGAGTTGATCGCGGGCGTGGTGACGCCTTTCTCCGTCGGCGCGGCCGTCGTTTGAGCGAAGGCGGATTGAGCGAAGGGCGCAGCGTTCGCGCTGATCAACAGGAACACAAGGAGGAGGCGGGATTTCATCTGGCACCGAGGCTATTCATCGACCCCGAAAAAGTGAAGCACTGAGACCGAGCACGATCGAGGCGGTTGTAAAAATCTTGCGAAATCGGAACGCCCGGCGCGTAATCGCGCCATCCCCTCATGTTCATCCGCCACTCCTTCTCGCCCTTGCGCAGGTCGTCCCGGCCGGCACGGTTCGTCGTCATCGCGCTCGCCTGTTTAACCTTGCGCCCGCTAATTGCCTTCTCGGCGGACACGGAAGCCGAGCGGCTCGCGCGCCTGGAGGCGGCCGTGCAAGCGCTGCAGGCGCAAAATGCCGATCTTAAGCGCGAGGTGTCCGAGTTGAAACAGCACAAGCCGGCGAAACCGATCGCCGCTCCCGCGACCGCGACCGCGACGAGAAAGGAGGACGACAGAAAAGCCATCGTGGAAACGAAGCTCGAAGAGAAGAAGCCGGTCTACGTCACGCCGGCCGGGGTCGACGCGAAACTTGTCCTCGGCGGATTTGTCCAGGGGCAATATGAGATCGGCGATGTCTCGGCTTATGACGGGCGCTTCCGCGGACCGTTGTCTGCGAAAACGAAAGATCGATTCCGTCTTCGTCGCGCTCGCATCAGCGTGAGCGGCGAATTCGCGGACCAATTCGAGTTCAAACTCGAAGGCGGCTTCGAGACGAACGACACCACGCTGAATGTGCGCGATGCGAGCGGGCGGAGCTTGGTGAACAACACAAACCGCACCAGCTTCGGCGCCACGGACGTGTGGGTAAACTGGCACGCCATCCCCGAGATGAACCTCAAGCTCGGGCAATTCAAAGCGCCCTTTGGCCTCGAGCAATTGTCGCCCGACGCAAAGCTATTGACGATCGAGCGCAGCCAGGTGACCGAAGCGCTGACCCCGGAACGGCAGATTGGACTGCAGGTTTGGGGCAAGCCTTTCGCGAGCGCGTGGCCCGAGCAGAAGGATCTGCTGACCTATAGCGCAGGTATCTTCAACGGCAGCGGGCGAAACACCACGACGAACGACAACAACGAATACATGTACGTCGGCCGGCTGGAAGCGCAGCTCTTCAGCGGCAGGCTCGCCGGGCAGGATGCGGCGGTGAAGCTGGGCGGGAACTATTTCACCAGCCGCGATGAGCGCGGTGTCAACATCTCGCAGACCGGAAACCTGTTGGTCACAACGGACGGCTCACTCTCCGCTTTCGTGCTACCCTCAGGTGATCAACGCAACGCGTTTGGGGTCGACGGCTCGCTGCATTTCGGCCCGTTCGATCTCGTCGGTGAGTACCTGAATGAGCGAGTGCGGCCGCGAAGCATTGCCGGCGTCGGACCGGCGTTCAGTCGCTTCAATGCCGACGGCTACTACCTCACAGGCGCTTACTACCTTGTGCCGAAGAAGCTACAGCTAGTCGCTAAGTGGGAGAGCTTCAATCCGGGTCAAGTGGCGAACGACGATCTCCAATCGATCAGCGGCGGCCTGAACTACTACATCCACGGAGACGACGTAAAGTTAATGGCCGACTACCTCCATACGTGGTCTGATTTTCGACAGCACAACCCGCGCTTTGGGGATGATCAATTTGATGAAGTGCTGGTCCGCCTTCAGTTGCTTTTCTAGGGCCGGTAGTTAACGGTCGCCCTTCCCAGTGCCTAATTAATTTTCGCGGGCCTTTGCCGCCATCAAACTCTCCTTCGCTTCCGGGAAATCCGGGTGCAACCGAATTGCTTCTTCAAATTGTGCGATCGCCTGGCGGCTGTCGCCTTCCCGCATGAGCGCCTGGCCCAGATAGTAATGTGGTTGCGCCAGCTTTGGATCGAGCCGGGAAGCTTCCGCGTAGTGCGCCTTTGCCTCCTGCAACTCACCTTTTTGAAAAAGGCCGTTCGCGAGATCGACATGCACATCCACTAACCGCGGGTCGAGTTGTAAAGCCTGTCGATACTTGGCCAGTGCTTCGTCGGTCTTCCCTTGCTTCTCGAGGAAGGCGCCATAGCTATACCAGGGCAAGGCGGTTTTCGGATTTGCTCGGATGGCCGCTTCACACTCCGCCGCTGCTTCGTCGGTCCGTCCCAGTTGTTCGAGGACGTATGCATAGCCTGAGTGGTATTCCGGGTTCGTAGGATCTGCGTGCACCGCCGCCAGGAAGTGAGTCGCGGCATCCTCGACGTGTTGTTTACTGATCGCGATTGCCGCCAGGCTCACGTGAGCCTTTGCCGAATAAGGATTATAACGGAGCGCAGTGGTGAATTCTGTGGCTGCTTCATCGGTGCGGCCAGCATCCTGCAGCGCCGTGCCATAGTTTACATGCTGCCGGGCACCCGCCGGAAGATCGGCGACAATTTGCGCGCTGCGTTCCAGTTCGCCGCGCGGAGAGCGAAGTTGCCCGAGCGAAAGCGCGCCGAGCGGAATGGCGAAAGCCACAGCCCATTTCGCCCCGTGTAAGGCCCAGCTCGGAAGGAAATTTCTGGCCGCTCTTTCCGCGGCGTCGCCGCCGATGCCAAGGGACTGCCGAGTCGACTTTTCGCGGACCTTCCAGATGAACCCATCGTAGTAGAAATGCAGCAGACCGGAGGCGGTGACTACACCAGTCAGCACACGTTTGACGGCGTCCAGTTCGAAATGGGCCTTGAAGTAACCGAGGGCGCCATAGGCAAAAATGAGACCTACATAAAGACCAATGAGCGATCCGCTGCGCCGAAAAACGAAGCGCATGAACCCGCCGATCGAGCTATCCTTCTCCACCCGGTTCCGGTTGTAGATCCAGACAAGCGAAAGGTATTGGACGTCGTGGAAAACCTCGAAGAGGGCGATCCCGACCAGGATATTGGCCACGATGTTGTTGCAGTAGAACCAGAACGAAATGCTCGTAATAAGCAATGCGAGCTTGACCGGGTTCGGTCGTTTCCCGCACCGCCACATCCAGAAATAATTAGCAAGAAAGGCGCACGAGATTGCGATCGCCAGCACGAGCGACCCTTGCTGCACGCCTCGCAGCAGGCCGGGCGGGATGAACGGACCGCCCGCGGAGTAATAGGTGTCCAGCGTATCGGTCATCCGTTGCGGAGAGAGCAGGATGGCGGTCGCAAACCAGATGCCTAAGATCGCGAAATCGATGCGACGAGTCAGGGCTGCAAACGAGCCGACTTTTGCATCGTAGATGCGGCAGAATCCGTAGGTCTGCATCATGCCGTGCCAGACACCCCAGATGAATGCGATCAGGACGATGCCCTTCAGGTCCCAGAAGAAGAAACTGCCGCAGACGACGAGCAGGAAGACGGGGGCAAAGATGAAGCGCCACTTGAAACGCTCAAACAGCGCCCGGTCGCCATAGGCGCGAATCATTCCCGGCAGGTGATGCCCCATCGCACCGAAAGCGGCGACGAAAAGATAAATGTCTTCGGCGCTCCACCGCGCTTGAGCGAGCAGGAACATCGGCACGAGAGCCAGCGGCGTGCAGACGTAGAGGAGCAGATCGCGCCAACTGTCCAGAATCCACAAGCTCGGCTTGCGCGCAACGGCCGGCGCGGCCGGGACGGTCTGGGGGCCTGAAAAGGCCGAAATGTGCTGCATACGGAAGAAGTCTTGCCTGAAACTCCGCCAAGAATCAACCCTGCGTTGGATCGATTCAAACCCGCCGGTTCCGAGCTTCGCGCTACACCAATGCTCCGCCGCAGCTCGAACCGGCGCCGGCCGTGCAACCGAAGCAATGCTCGGGGGTCAGAATCTTCCGATGCTCCACGTCGGTTGGATCGATGTCCCAAAGCTGGAGGCGCCGCTCACCATCGCGCCAGTGCATCTTAAGCATCTGGTTGAAGTCGCAATCGAAGACATCGCCCTCCCGGCTCACATTGATTGTGTTCCCGCACATCAAGCCATTCACGGTATGCGGATTGAAGCTGCCGTCGGATTATATACGAGATTCAGCGGTAGCCCCGGATCGGTGCCGTAACCTAACGAGTTCAAGAGTTACACCGCTTTGATGCTGCCATGAAGACGTCATGGCGGCGTTGCGCGTTTACGTTCTCGCGCGAGTAACAAGGCATCGAGGCGATGACCTCGATCTGGTGCTTCGCGAGGAATTCCGCGTAGCGTTCGTAACCC
>JALYZW010000175.1 GCA_030945725.1 Verrucomicrobiota bacterium
TTGTTCCGCCTCATGTCCGGGCGTCAGCGTTTCGCCGGACGCCATGGCGAACTGATCGGCGCGCCGGGATCGTCATTGTCCGCAGAAAATTCGATTCCGACTTCGCACGTGCTCAGCGCGGAGCAGAGCAACTCATCGATTCTTTACGAAAATAAATATTTCCTGAAGCTCTACCGAAAGCTGGAGGACGGCGTAAACCCCGACGTAGAAGTCACGCGTTTCCTGACCGAACGCAGCAGCTTCACGCACGTCCCCGCGTTTGCCGGCGCGATCGAATACCGGCGTGCGAAAGCCGAGCCGACGGTGGTCTGTTTGTTGCAAAGCGCGATCGTCAGCGAAGGCGATGCCTGGGCGCTCACTCTCGATTCCGTGAGCCGCTTTTACGAACGGGTGCTGGCGCGGAAAGCGGACCTTCAGAACCAAACTTCCACGCCAGCGCCGCTGTTGAAGGATTTGATCGGCGGTGTCTATCCGGAACGCGCGAGATTGCTCGGCAAACGGACAGGCGAAATGCACCTCGCGTTAGCCGCGGATTCCGCGGATCGAATGTTCGCGCCCGAACCGTTCAACACCATGGCGCAGCGCTCGGTTTACCAAAACATGCGTGCGTCGCTCCGCCGCGCGTTCGCGCTGCTCGAGAAAAAACTACCGGACTTGCCCGAGCATTTTCGCCGCGAAGCAAGCGAAGTCCTCGCGGCCGAAAAGCAGATTCTCGCGCAGCAGCAAAAGCTACTCGATCGGATCAGCGGCGCCGCAAAGATCCGCATTCACGGCGATTACCATCTCGGTCAGGTCCTCTACACGGGGAAGGATTTTGTGATTCTCGATTTCGAAGGCGAGCCGGCGCGGCCCTTGAGCGAGCGCAAGTTGAAGCGATCGGCCTTGCGCGATGTCACGGGAATGATGCGGTCGTTTCAATACGCGGCTTACAGCGCGCTCTGGCAGCCAGCGATGCGAACCGAAGACGTGCCGTTTCTCGAACGCTGGGCCGACCTTTGGTACCGCAGCATGAGTGCCGCTTTTCTGAAGAGCTATCTGAAAGCGACCCGTGGCGCTTCGTTCATTCCGAAAGCGGCAGAGGATCTCGAGGTCATGCTCGAGGCGTATCTCCTGGATAAAGCGGTGTATGAAATTGGCTACGAGCTGAACAATCGACCCGACTGGGTCGTCATACCGATTCGTGGCATCAAACACATCATCTCCCCGGCCTAACGAGTCGAAGCTCGTGATTGAACTTCACGGCGCGATAATCGCGGATCAAACGAACAGCCAATGAATTTCCTGAAGAAGAACGCCCGGCTCGTCGCCGCGTTCGCCCTCCTCTGCCTCATCACGATCGCGGCCGTATTTCTGCCGATTGCGCAGTGGGTCAACGCGTTTGCGGAGTGGATCCGCACGCTCGGCGTAACCGGTGTCGCGCTCTTCATCCTCGCCTTCGTCGGCGCGGCTCTGATCTCGCTTCCTGCGTCGGTCTTCGCCGCGGCCGCCGGATTGATCTACGGCTTCAGCGGCGGCGCAGCCGTCGCGTTGACCGGCGCGATTTGCGCGTCGACCCTCGGGTTCCTGCTCGCGCGCCACGTTTTTCGCGAGCGGGTGGAGGCGTTTGCCCGCACGCACAAAAAATTCGCCGCGATCGATCGCGCGCTCGGACTCCAAGGATGGAAAATCGTCGGCTTGCTGCGGCTCAGTCCGGTCATGCCGTTGGGTTTGAGTACGTACTTGTTCGGCGTCACGTCGATCGAGTTCTGGTCCTACGCGATCGCATCCGCGATTGGCGTGATTCCCGGTACACTCATGTACGTCTACCTCGGCGCCGTGGGCCGGATTGGCTTGTCCGGCGCGAAACATCAGCGCAGCCCACTTGAGTGGGGTTTGATGCTCGCTGGTTTGCTCGCGACGATCGCGGTCACATTGCTTGTTGGCCGGATCGCGAAGAGTGCGTTGACGAAAACGGCTCCCGCGGTCGGGTAGGGCGGCCCGTCACCCCGAGCGAAGCGGAGCGGAGTCGACGGGCCCCGTGGCAAGAGCCTCAGCCTGGCGGGCCTCCAGTGTGTGGCACGACCCTCAGCATTGCCACGGGGTCCCTCCGCTTCGGTCGGGATGACGGCGAGTCTGCCGGTTGCCCTGCCACTCGGTTGCCGCTTATGCTGCGCACATGGAGTCGCAAGTTCTTGCGGGAAAAATCGGCGTCGTCTTCGGCGTCGCGAACAAGCGCAGCATCGCGTGGGCGATCGCGAAAGCGTGGGCCGCGGCGGGCGCGAAATTGATTTTTAATTACCAGGGCGAGCGGCTGAAGGAAAACGTCGAAGAGTTGGTGAGCGAGTTTGGCGAGGGCACGTCGCTCTGGCCCTGTGACGTCGGCAATGACGCGGAGATCTCATCGTTCTTCGAAAAGGTGAGGGGCGAGACGGAGCGCGTGGATCTGTTGCTTCATTCCGTCGCCTTCGCGCCGAAAGAGGCGCTGGCCGGTGAATTCCTGAATACATCGCGCGAGGCATTTCGGATCGCGCATGACATCAGTGCTTATTCGCTCGTCGCGCTGGCCCGGGAAGCGACCCCGTTGATGACGAACGGCGGAAGCATCGTCGCGATGACCTATTACGGCGCCGAGAAAGTCGTGCCCGGGTATAACGTGATGGGCGTAGCGAAGGCGTCGCTCGAAGCAAGCACGCGCTACCTCGCGCACAATCTTGGCCCGAAAAAAATCCGCGTGAATTGCATCTCCGCCGGTCCGGTGAACACGCTCGCGGCGCGCGGCGTCAGCGGTTTGATGCAGATGATCAAGCACTACGAAGAGCGCTCGCCGCTCCACCGCAGTTGCGATCCCGCGGAACTCGGCGCAACCGGGACGTTTCTTGCGAGCGACGGCGCAGCTGCCATCACCGGCCAGGTCATCTACGTCGACGGCGGATATCAGATCATGGGGATGTGATTGCGCGTATCTGGCACGGCTGGACGACGCCGGAGAACGCGTCTGCCTACGAGAAATTACTGCGCGACGAGATCGCGGTCGGAATCGGCGAACGCCTGCGCGATGGCTATCATGGGATGGAGTTGATGCGCCACGAGACGGCGGACGAAGTCGAGTTCATGACCGCGATGCGGTTCGATTCGATTGCCGCGATCCGCGCGTTTGCGGGCGACGACTATGAGGTCGCCGTCGTGCCTGCCAAAGCGCGCGCGTTGCTGACGCGGTTCGATGCGCGCTCGCAACATTACGAACTGCGGCCGCTCGATTGACGGGATGTCGCTCGGGGAAGAATTGCGGCAGTTGTTAGGCCGCGAAGTTGTCGCTGATGACGCCGAAACACTCTCGGCGCATGCGGGCGATAAATGGTTCGCGCACGAAGAGCCCGAGGTGGTCGTCTACGCGCAATCAACCGGGCAGGTCAGCGCCCTGCTCGAGTTTGCAAACGATCGAAAAATTCCGGTCACAGCGCGCGGAGCCGGCTTCGGTTACGTGGGCGGCTGCGTGCCGGTGCGCCGCGGCATCGCGGTTTCTTTCACGCGCATGAATCGGATCAAAGAGATCAATTTCGCGGATGCGATTGCCGTGGTCGAACCCGGGGTCATCACCGGTCATCTCCAGTCCGAGGTCCGGAAACAACACCTCTTCTATCCACCCGATCCGGCCAGTTTGAACGACTGCACGCTGGGCGGAAATGTGGCGACGAATGCCGGCGGCCCACGTTGTCTCAAGTATGGGGTGACCCGGAATTACGTGGCCGGTTTGGAGGTGGTGCTCGCGAGCGGGGAGGTGTTGAAGACCGGCGGACGCGTGCACAAGAACAAGACCGGATTCGATCTTGTGGGCCTGTTCGTCGGCTCGGAAGGAATGCTCGGCCTCGTCACGGAAATCACGGTCCGATTAATCCCGCATCCACCCGCGCGGGCGACGCTTTCCGCGGCGTTCGAGACGATGGCGGAAGCGGCCACGACCGTGCAGGAAATTTTCGCACGAGGGTTTCTGCCGTCGTCCCTCGAGATCGCTGATCACTTCACCCTGGAAGCGGCGCGGCGCGATCGCGGCAACGCCGTGGTGCCGGAAGGGAACGCCCATCTGTTGCTCGATGTCGATGGACAGCCCGAGACGGTGCGCGGCGAAATCGAATTATTGCGAAGCCTCGTGG
>JALYZW010000201.1 GCA_030945725.1 Verrucomicrobiota bacterium
ACTAGGTAGTCTCGGACAGCTACTTCATTATGACTCCAACCCGCGATACTGCGCCCGAACGACAGACGCTTCACGATTGGGTTTAATGGCTCCCCTGCTGAGTAGACCCAGAATTTATCTAGCTCGGCGACGAACTTTGAAATCTCCCCTGAAGCGATTTGAAACTCATCAGACGATCGAACTGTCCTTTCTACGACGACCGTGTATTCAACGACTTCGGGCGGCAATCCTTGGAGTGGAGTGCGGTTTATCGTCTCCCGGAGGTAGAAGCCATCGTGTTCGCCCTCAGCAGTGTCATTGAAATTTCCAATACCGTACAGCTTTGTAGCGGAGTCGTAACGAAGGGTTTGAGGCTCCGGTGCGACAATACCCGGCGGGAGCATCGGTATTCCCGGAACGGGCAGTTTCAGTTCAGGTGTCTGCAACTCTTCAGAGAGTAAGACGCTTGAACGGAATTTCCGAGTGTTCATGACTAGCGATTGATCTCACTCGGCTCGTCGTTCGGGATGTCTTTTTGGATGTGCCGTCGGGGCGAATGGCTTCAACCGCCGAAGATTGACTTCTTGACCGTCTCACTGACTACATCGACGAGAACTTTTTTCATCGCTCCGAAGCTTTCCTTGCCGGCTTTCGCCATCAGCTTCTTGAAGCGAAGGCCAGCAGCCTCGCTCTTGGGCGTTTCTCTCACAAGATCGTCCAACGCACCCTTTAATTTGTTGATTTCGGTCTCGTCGAGGTTGTCAAATTCCTCGGCGAGCTCTTTCGCCGCTTCCAGACGTCGCTTCGTCCAAGGGTACGACTCGCCGCAATTGTGGCAGAAATTCGGCGGTGGCGAAGGCGCGCCCATCCATGCAACTCCCGGCACTTCGTAGCTGCCCCGGATCTCTGCAGCGCAGTTGGTGCATCGAATGGTCGTCGATTCGCCACATGTTTGGCAGCATTGTTGTCTGTGGACCGGGTGAAGATGATAATTGCAGGTTATTAGGTGTCCGTTGAGGCACACTTGGGCGGTGTCATAAAAGCTGTCGTCCATAGAGGTCGGCAGCTACTTCCACCGCTTATCCCGCTCTTTACCGACGCCTTTGAATGGTTTGCCGTCGCTCTTTTTCTTCGTGCTGCCGGACGTTTCGTTGCGCTTCGTGTAGTCGCCGGTCTTCGGGTTCTTGACCTGTGTTCGTGCGGTCACCGCTCCTTCGCGAAAGCCTTTTCCTGTATCTTTTGCCATATTGGCGTTTTTGGTTGGTGGAAGCCTGAAAATACCGGTTATAGGGGTAAGCAACAAGCTTATACACGACGGATAGCGATTCACGGTCGTGGGACAGCGGCTCACGATCATCGGAATCTGCCGCATTCCGGCGGGAGGCCGCATCACGGCGGCCGGAACCGGGCTCATCGCTGCGGGTAAACCGTGGAGCGTTCGCAGACAAGCACGCATTCAGGTTTGAAGGACGATCACGGTCGCGAGATGCCCGCTCATGGCCGCCGGGGAACGACTCGCGGTCGCCGGAGTCTTGCTCACGGAGGCCGGAACGATGCTCACGGCCGCCGGAAGTCCGCTCACGGCGGATTGTCTTGCGCTCGCGGCGGTCGGTGATCAGACTCGCGCCATGAACACAGCGCAAGATAACCGAGTGACAATGTTCAAGACGGTCGATGCCTTCCTGGACGAAAACGAGACGGTCTGGAGCGGGATGCCGGCGTTCGTGACTGCGCACCAAGCGCTGGAAGACGGACTCAAAGCGATCGACGATGCGGCGGGAAAGCAGGAGACGCCTACGACCGGCGCTGCGGCAGAGAAGGGATCGGACCGAGAGAATCTCGAAGACATCGCGTTCATGATGTCGGAAGCGCTCGGGGTGCTCGGGCACACGATGGATGACAAGCAATTGCTCGCGCTGGTGGCGGTGACGCCGTCGAGCCTGCACAGCATGGGCGACGAAGCGCTGGCGACGCGCGCGCTCGCCATCCACAAGGAAGCGACCACGCGGTTCGCCGATCTCGCCGGGCTGAATGTGACGCAGGCGAATGTCGATGATCTCAAAGCGAAGCTGGACGCGTTCAATGCCTCGAAGGAAAAGCCGCGGACCGCGGTCGCCGGCCGGGCGGCGCAAACCGCTGCGATGCCGGACCTGATCCGCGAGGTAAGCGGCTTGTTAAGGAACAATCTGGATCGCGCGATAAACCTGTTCCGGCTTTCCAATCCCGATTTCGTGGCCGGCTACCGGACGGCGCGGGTGATCGTCGATCGCGGCGGCGGACAAAAACCAGCGCCGACGACGCCGGCCAAGCCGAATCCGTAGGACAATCGGCGGCGATTAGCTCGCCCACTTCGGCGGACGCTTCTCGATGAAGGCGGCGACGCCTTCCTTCGCTTCCGCCGATTCGCGCGCCTGCATGTGATGGCGTCGGGCGGTCTCGATGTCTTCGGTCACCGAACTCGACCAAAGTTCTTCCATCAACCGTTTGGTGTTCGCGATTGCGCCCGGTGCGCCTTGCAGCACGGCGGCGACGATTTTGGAAACTTCGTCGTCGAGCGCGTCGGCCGCGCAAACGCGGTTCACGAGTCCGAGTTCCTTCGCGCGCGCGGCGTCGATCAGCTCCGCCGTGAGGAGCAGTTCTCGAATGTCGCGCTCGCGGACTTGTCGCCGCAAAAATGTCATGACAAGACCCGCGACGAGGCCGCGGCGGACTTCCGGGTAGCCGATCTTTGTGCCTTCCGCCGCGACGACAAAATCACAGGCGGACATGAGGCCCGCGCCTCCGGCGACGGCCGCGCCGTGGACGGCTGCGATGGTGACGAGCTGCGTTTGGCTGATCGCGAGCAGCGTTTTCGCGACGAGATCCGCGGACTGATGCGCGCGATCCGGCTTCTGCGTTTCATTCAGGTCCATGCCGGCACAGAAGGCGGGGCCGGCGCCGCGCAGGAGGACCACACGTTGCGTCTCATCCGCAGCTGCCGCCTCGAATGCGCGGACCAACTCGGTCATCAATTCGATCGTAAGCGCGTTGCGGCGTTCGGGGCGATTCAGGGTGAGCGTGGTGACGTGCGGAGTGAGGCGTTCGACGAGGACGAGGGACATGAGTAAGGATCACAAGTAAT
>JALYZW010000246.1 GCA_030945725.1 Verrucomicrobiota bacterium
ATCTTGCGCTCGATACCAAGCTGACCCGCGAACAACGCGAGTATCTCGGGATGGTGAAAGGCTCCGCCCATGCGCTTCTCGGTTTGATCAATGACATTCTCGATTTTTCCAAGATCGAAGCAGGCAAGCTCGAGTTGGAAGCGATTGATTTCAGCCTGCGCGATTGCATTGGCGACGCACTCAAGCCGCTCAGCATCCGCGCCTCCCAAAAAGGGATCGAGCTGGTCGCGGATATCGCGGCAGACGTGCCCGATCATCTGGTCGGCGATTCGCTGCGGCTGCGGCAAATCCTGATCAACCTGGCCGACAACGCAATCAAGTTTACCAAGGACGGCGAGGTCATTGTGAAGGTGATTAATCTTGCGCCCTCCAACGGCCAGAGCCATCTCCAGTTCTCAGTCACAGATACCGGAATCGGCATTCCGGCCGAGAAACAAGCGGCCATCTTCGAAGCTTTTGCGCAGGTCGATGGCACGACCACTCGCACCTACGGCGGGACTGGTCTCGGGCTCTCGATCGCCTCCGAGTTGATCCAGAAAATGCACGGCCGGATCTGGATTGAAAGCAAGCCGGGCAAAGGAACTACTTTCTATTTTACTGCGCGCCTACCGGTAGGACTGACGCCGGTGTCCGATGTGGCAGCAGCGGATTCTTTTGGACTGGGAGGTCTGCGGGTTTTGGTGGCGGACGATAACGCGATCACTTGCCGCGTCCTGCAAGAGATGCTGACCAATTGGCGTATGCAGCCAACCGTGGTCGACTCGGGAGCAGCTGCGCTCGATGAAGTGCTACGCGCGGCAAAATCTCAGACGCCCTTCGCGCTCGTCCTGCTCGATGGGATGATGCCGGAAATGGATGGCTTCACCGTGGCCGAGCAAATCCGCGAGAATGTCGGGCTCTCGATCGCGACCGTAATGATGCTTTCTTCCTTGATGCCGAAGGGTGCGGAGGCACGTGGCCGCGAGTTAGGGGTTGCGAGCTATCTTACGAAACCGGTCACCCAGTCGGACCTGCTCGATGCCATCCTGATCGCGCTTGGTGGTGAAGGTGAAGCGGTCCCGAAAAGCGAGCCCGCAAGCGTCCTCGAATTGCTCGACCCGTTACCGGGCGCGCCACACATTTTGTTAGCCGAAGATAACGCGATCAATCGCGCGGTCGCGAGTGGGATCCTGGAGAAGCAAGGTCACAAACTGACCTATGCCGGAAACGGACGTGAAGCTGTCGATGCCTGCAAATCTGGTGTCTTCGACGTGATCCTAATGGACATCCAAATGCCGGAGATGGATGGCTTCGAAGCGACGCGTCTCATCCGCGAATTGCAGACCGCGCACGGCACCCATACGCCGATTGTGGCCATGACCGCACACGCGCTGGCGGGAGATCGTGAGCGTTGCCTGGCCGGTGGAATGGACGGCTACATTTCGAAACCGCTGACCAAAGAGAAACTCCTCCAAACGATCGCAGAATTCAGCAGAAATGTCCCACCGCAGCAAGTCGCTCAGAGTCCGGCGAAGAAGAAGCTGATGCATAACGCGGAGGAACTGCTCGAGCAGTTAGGCGACAACCCCGCGCTCGCAAAGCGGGTGATCGCGCTCTTCGACGAAACTATCCCGGATGTGATCACGGCATTGGGGCAAGCCGTGGCCGCGCGCGACGCTCAGACCCTGGCTCGCACCGCGCATAAACTCATTGGGTCTTTTGGAGCGATCGGTGCCAGTGGCGCGGCGTCTCTCGCGCGCGACCTTGAAGCGGCTGCTGAAAAAGGTGACTTTGCCGGCGTCGCGCGCGTCCTGGTTCCGCTACAAGATGAAACAAATACCATTCTCGCCGGATTGGGGTCCGTCTGTGACGCCGTCTGTGCCCTCGGGGGCTGAGCCGCGCTCGATGTCTGAGAGGGTCGGCGTGCCCGCAGTGGCGCCTGAGTCGTTGAGGTGATCGTTGCGGATGATGATCCGATCTCGCGCGAGATCGTTTCGACCCTGATAAAGGCTTGGGGCTACCAGACGCTGATCACCCAGGACGGTCGAGAGGCGATGGAAGCGCTGCGCGCGCAAACCTCGCCAGCGGTTGCGCTGCTTGATTGGATGATGCCCGGGATGGATGGAATCGAAGTCTGCCGTTGCGTGCTCGAATCCGGCAAACCTGTCTCTCCATGATGAGGAGAATGCACGCGCCGAGTTTTCGCCGTTAGAGAGTAGCCGCGGAGTGCTGCGAGAGTTCGCTCGAATTCTTCCATCCGTGCGCGGTCTGCTGGCATTTGGTCTCTTTGGCGACCTACCAGCAGGAGAAGCGCCTCGTTGTGAGGCGCCTCAATTGTGGCTCCTGACAACGAACTCGAATTACGCTGATGCGACTTCGCCATCACGTGGCCGACGTGGATCGGTTGGAGCTGTTTCGGACGAAGGCGCTCAAGTGAGGGCGCAAGGCGCACTTCGGCGTCTATTGTTGCCTTCTCGATAGCGAGCGAATTGCGCCAATCGGTGAGGCAACGAATTCGCTGCGACTTTCCTCAACGCATACGGACGCCGCGATCACCCACGATCTCGACGTAAGCTTTCAGTGCCGTAGAAGGGTTATCCGCTTTCCAGGCAATGCACGACTCAGTCTGCACCGCCGGAGTTAATTCGCGAAAAACGACGGTCTCGTGAGGAAGTTTCTTCACCTGATCGGGCAGGATCGCCACGCCCAGGTTGGCCGCGACCGCTTGAATAAGGGTCCGCTCGATCTCCGCGTCCTGGAGAACTTTTGGCGCGAACCCGACCCGCCGACATGTCTCCGTGAGCCAGCGGCGATAGCCCGGATAACTGGCTTCCGACATTCCGATGAAGAAGACGCGTTTAAGATCCTTGAGTTGAATCACCGGCTTCTTCGCCAGCGGACTGTCTTTCGAGACCGCCGCGACGGTAGCGTACGAAGCGATGGGCTGATAACGCAGGCCGCGCTCTTCGATTGGCTCGCGTAACCCGACGAATCCCAAGTCGATCCTGTCATCCTCCAGCGCACGGAATTGCTCACCGCAACTCATGTCGAAAAGATTGATTGGGATGTCGGGGAATGAGCGTTGAAACGACGCGAGAGTGACCCGGAGAAGGTCGTAAAAGAGGTCGGCGACGTAGCCGATATTGAGAGGAGCGGGCGCTGCATCACTCGATCGCCGGGCGGAATCGATAATGTCGACGCTGAGAGTGAGGATGCGTTTCGCATCAGTCAGAAACTTCGCGCCCTCGCGCGTCAAGCTCACGCGCTGCTTATTCCGATCGAGCAGCCGTACTCCCACTTCTTCTTCCAAATTCTGGATCTGCCGGGTCAGCGAAGGCTGCGCGAGGCGCAATTTCTGAGCGCCTCTGGTGAAGCTGAGAACATCCGCAACGGCGACAAATAGCGAAGATGACGAAGCTCCACGCCGCAAAATTAGCCGATAATCACGCTTTCGGCAAAGAGACCGCGGGCACCCGATTGGCGGATTCTCGTCCACTTTACGATCAGCAATAGCCGCAGGCTATCAGCGCCGTCCTGACGAGGTATTAGCGGATTATCCAGCGGGGCGTAAACGAATGGCCGGCGCAATAATCTCGAAGGAGCGGCGCGCCCTTCATATCATGGATCGTCGAGCATCAGTCATCTGGAACGGCACCTTACGTGAAGGCACCGGCACGATCCGGACGGAGAGCCGCGCGCTGGATGATATGCAATATTCGTTCCGGACCCGTTTCGCGGAAGGTGTCGGCACGAACCCCGACGAACTGATCGCCGCGTCGCTCGGCGGCTGTTTCTCGATGGCTCTTTCCAATGAACTCGGGGTCTCCGGTTATCATCCGCAGCGGATTGAAACCACTGCGACGGCAACGCTGGAGGAACTGGATGCTGGTTGGACGGTGA
>JALYZW010000251.1 GCA_030945725.1 Verrucomicrobiota bacterium
ATCTTCGACCCCGGGCAAGGCGCGCACGCGCGGCAGCAATTGATCGAAGAACGCGATCACGTTTTCGTTCTTCGGATACGCCACGTCGGGGAGCGCGACACGTGCGGTCAGGACCCGCTCCGTGCGCAATCCCGGCTGCACTTTGCCGAGCCGCGCGAAGCTCTGGATCAACAGGCCTGCGCAGATCAGGAGGACCAGCGCGAGCGCCACTTCCGCCATCACGAGAATGTTGCGCAGCCGGCCTTTTCGCTCACCCCCGCTGCCGATCCGCGCGCCGGTTTTGAGCGAGCTGTTTAGATCGACGTGCGACGCCTGCCACGCCGGGACGAGCCCGAAAATCACGCCGGTCGCGAGCGACACGAGCAGGGTGAAGCCAAGCACCGCCGCATCGAGTTGGATCGTCCCGATCCGCGGAATGTTTTCCGGAATCGTCGTGATCAACGCCTCCGTGCCCCACTGCGCAAGAAGCAAGCCGAGCGCGCCGCCGACCGCCGAGAGCAGCACACTTTCGGTTAACAATTGCCGGATGATTCGCGCGCGGCTCGCCCCCAGCGCCGCGCGTAACGCGATTTCCTTGCCGCGGACTGAGGCACGCGCGAGCAGAAGATTGGCGACGTTAGCATTCGCGATCAGGAGGACGCACAGGACCGCGGCGAATAACACATAGAGCGCCGTCCGCACATCGCCGATCAACTCCTCGCGCAAAGGTTTCATGGAAACGCCAAAGTGCGTGTTCGTGTCCGGATATTTTGTCGCCAGATTCGCGGCGATCGTCGAGAGGTCGGATAACGCCTGCGCGACGCTCACGCCTGGCTTCAGTCGCGCAATCGCTTCAAGACTGTGGCTGCCGCGTTGCTGCGTCTGCGGTTTCGAACCGTCCGGATTCGAAGCGTCTTCTGCGATTGTCACGTAGAGGTCGAGCGGCTCCGCTGCGATCGGAAACTGGAAGCGCGGCGGCATCACGGCGACCACGGTGTGCGGCCGCCGATCCAGCTCGATCGTGCGACCGATGATGTTTTGATCGGCGCCGAAATGCTTTTGCCAGAATTCGTGACTAATGATGACCTTGTAGCCTCCCGGTCCGCCGCCCGCCTGCTCGTCGTCGCGGGAAAAATTGCGGCCGATCGCAGGCGAGATGCCGAGCACGTCGAAGAAGTCAGAGCTCGCTTTGACGCCGCGCAGACTCTTTGCCCCCTGCTCGCCCGTGATGGCAAAGGCGCCGTCGCGATAGACGGCCATACTGGCGAGGGTGCGGTTTTGTTCCCGGAGATCGAAGAAGTCCGGACAGGAGAGCGAACTCAATTCCGTCTGCGTTTTCTGCCGGGTATCGCTCGATCCGAAAGCGACGAGTTTCTCTGCTTTCGGGAACGGTAGTGGCTTCAAGAGCACCGCGTTGACGACGCTGAAGATCGCGGTGTTGGCTCCAATGCCGAGCGCGAGGGTGAGCACGGCGACAATCGTGAAGCCGAATTTTTTACGAGTTGGAGAAAGCCGTATTGGATGTCTTGAAACATGAGAGGTGATTTTTTAGTCTGTGTGCAAAGCTTGTGTCGGGTTGACGAGCGTCGCGCGTCGGGCGGGGAACAAACAGGCGAGCCACGCGGCTGCTCCGAGTACCGCGATGGTCACCGTAAGCAGAACCGGGTTGTAGGCGGACGTTTGGTAGAGTTGCGCCGCGATCAGCTTGCCGACCGCGAGGGCCGCAACGAGGCCGACGACGAGACCGAAAATAACCGGCACCATTCCCTGCCTAACGACCAGTCGCAGCACGTCGGAGGTCTGTGCGCCGAGCGCCATGCGCACGCCGATCTCGCTCGTCCGTTGCTCGACGGTGTAAGCCACGGCGCCATAAATTCCCACGGTCGCCAGCAGCAGCGCGACCGCGGCAAAGACGCCGAGTAGGACCATCATCAACTTTGCCTGGCCGAGTGCCTGCGCCATGACGGCGCTCACCGATTGAGGTTGGATCAGCGCGAGACCAGGATCTATTCCGCGGAGCGCGGTCTGGACGGAGCGCGTAATCGTTTCCACAGGCAACGAGCTGCGCACCGTGACGGTAAGGAACGGGAAATTTTCCTGCGCGAACGGTCGATAGAACTCCATTTCGTTGCGCTCGCTCAGTTTGATTGAGCGCACGTCAGCGACAATGCCGACGATTTCGACCGGCACGCTGCCGCTCGTCACGAGCAATGTTTTACCGATCGGATTTTCGTCGCCGAACACCGTTTTCGCGCCGGACTTGCTAATGATCACGACGTTCGGGTGATCGGCGACGTCCTGTTCGTTGAAGTCGCGGCCCGCGAGGAGGGGAATACCCAGCGCGCGAAACCACCCCGGATTGACGTCGTTCGAAGGCGCACCTTTTCGCTCCGCGACTGGCGGCACGTTGCCCTTGGGGCGCGCATAAAGCGTCGCGTTCCCGCCAGCGAAAAGCGGGAATCCAGTGCTCACCGTGACATCCTGCACGCCTGGCACGGCGCGGACGCCGCTCGTGAGTCGTTCAGCGAGGCGCTGGCGCGCGCCGGCATCGGGATACTGCGCCTGCGGCATCACCGTGATCGCTGTCCAAAGATTGTTGGGGTTAAATCCCGTATCCTGTTGACTCAAGCGAACAAAGCTCGCGATGAGCAACGAAGCGCCCGCGAGCAAAGTGACAGAAAGCGCAACTTGCGCGCCGACGAGCAATTTGCGGAAGCGTTGTTGCCGGATGCTGCCAGCGCTTCCGCGCCCACCTTCTTTCAGCGCACCGGCAATGTCTGCGCGCGAGCTTTGCCACGCCGGATAAATTCCGAGCGCCACTCCGGTGAGCAGCGAAAGCCCGATCGTGAACGCCAGCACTGGCCAGGAGAGCGCGCCCACGGAGCCTGACTCTATTGGCAGGAAATTCCCCGCCAGTTTCGGCACCAGCGGCACAACGTACCACGCGAGCAGCGCGCCGATGATTCCAGCGACGAGGCTGATCAGCACGCTTTCGAAAACGAAGAGCCGCAGCACGCTCGCGCGCGTCGCGCCGAGAGCCATCCGCAATGAAATCTCGCGACGGCGTCCGGTGAACCTAACGAGTAATAGGTTGGCGACGTTGCTGCACGCGATGAGTAATACAAAAGTAACCGCCGCGATTAGCGTCGCGAAACCGGGTCGCAGATCTTCGGTTACACTTTCCGGTAATGTTTTCGCGCGGGTGGTCGACTGCGCATCGATTTTCTCGCGAAACTGCGAGCGGTAGTTGTTGTCGAGGGTAGCGAATGCTGCTTTCGCCTGCTCGACCGTGATGCCCGGCTTGAGCCGCCCAATTACTCGCAGGAACGCGGTGCCGCGCATCATTCGTTCATAGGAGAAGCCGGCGATAATCATTGGCTTCGTCGTCCAGATGTCGGCATTTGGACCAGACCACGAGACCGGCAATTTTGGGACGACGCCTACGATCGTGTGCGGCACGCCATCAAGCGTGATGCTGCGACCAAGCACATTCGCGTCGCCGCCTAGTTTTGCTTTCCAAAATCGATCGGAAACGATCGCGACATCGGCTGCGTCTTCCTCGTTAGGCAGGAAAGTGCGCCCGAGGATCGGCTGGACACCGAGCACGTCGAACCAGTTCGCGGTGGTCTTGAACGTGGGCACCTGGAACGCATCGCCCAGACCGGTGA